>DSBB01000367.1 GCA_011046175.1 Candidatus Hydrogenedentota bacterium
CGTGAATCCGCCCGGGAAATGTCGCTTCTGGTAAAAGAGCGCGCTGGTGGTTATTTGCTCCAGGTTTGGGAAACGGGGGTCCACGGTTCGGCTGAACACATGCACATGTCCCGCCAGATACAGAATCGGGCGATTTGCGTCGCCCAAGATGCGTCGCACCCGGCGGCTGGAAAACAGCGGCCGGGTGACGCCGTAATGGAAGGCGGTTGGATTGGGCAGTACCGGATAATGGGCGAGCACAACGAGGCGGCCTTCGGGCGCTTCCTCGATCAGCCTGCGGGCTTCCAGCATTTGCGCGGTGGTGATATGTCCGCGCGAAGTCAACATGTTTGGGGCGGCGGTGGGCAGTATGAGCAACGGCGCGCCGCCCGGCAAATAAGAAAGGCGGGGTTTGTCGGCGTCATCAAGGCGGTCGCCGAAGTGTTTTTCGAAACGCCGCCGGCGACGCGATTCAAAGGTGTACATGTCATGATTGCCGGCGGTCATGTAAACAGGCGCGCCTGACCGGGCAAGGGCGTTTACGAATTCAACCGCCATTTCATATTCAGCGTTGGTGGCGGTGGTGGTGAGGTCGCCCCCGATGAGAAGCGCGTGCGCGCCAAGGGTGTTGAACAATTCCACAAAGGAAGCAGCGCGCTCCTGACGCACATGGCGACGCCTGCGCGCCAGAAGGTTTAGATTGCCCAAAATGCGTTTGTTAAAAAGCAACAGCGGGTTCTTGACCAGTTGCCAGAAATGCAGATCGGTTATGTGAATAATTCGCGTCATAGACCGTGGTTTCCGGAACACGTCCTTATTATCCACTATAAGGAAGCGCGTCACAAATTCACAGTCAAAACGCTTTAGAAATGTCACATGTTTTTTTCTCTCAGTTTGTGCTATGCTATTACTGTCGTCGGCCCGGACGACCGGCGTTCACTATTCAATACCAAGGGAAAAGGACAACCCAAATCCGTTGTGCGTAGCGGTGTTTCCATTTCCCTCGAAACTGGAGCCATAGAAGAGAGGTAAAGGGATTATGAGCAAAAAGACTGAAAACGGCTTGTCGCGTCGCGACTTCGCCAAAGCGTCCGCAGTAGCGGCAGGGTTCGCCATTCTTTCCGGCAGCCCGGGCCTCGCACAAAGCAACAGTGACACGTTGAAAATCGGCCTTATCGGTTGCGGCGGACGCGGCGGCGGCGCCGCGGTCAACTGTTTGTCCGGCAACGACAATGTAACGCTGGTGGCGCTTGCGGACGTGTTTGAGGACAGGTTGCAGAGCAAACGCAAGGAAATCGAGGAGAACACGCATCCGAAGGTGAAAGGCAAGGTGGACATCAAGGATGACATGTGTTTCGCCGGGCTTGATGCGTATCAGCGTCTGCTCGAAACGGACGTTGACATTGTCATTCATGCGACGCCGCCGTATGCGCGCCCCATGCATCTAGAAGCCATAATCGCCGCGGGCAAGCATTGTTTCAGCGAAAAGCCTTTTGCGGTGGACGCCACCGGGGTGCGTCGCTGTATAGCCGCCGCCAATGCGGCAAAGGAAAAGAATCTCGTGCTGGTCACCGGTTTGCAGCGCCGTCATCAAACATCTTACGTAGAGACCATCAAACGGCTTCAAGACGGGGAAATCGGCGAGATTATGGCGGCGCGCGCGTACTGGAACGGCAGTCTTCCCTTCTGCCATGAACGCAAGCCTGAATGGAGCGATCTGGAATATCGCCTGCGCAACTGGTACAACACCATCTGGACCTGCGGCGACAACATAGTCGAGCAGCATGTGCATAATCTGGACGTGATCAACTGGGTGCTCGACGCCCATCCGGTGAAGGTGGTGGCGTCGGGCGGACGCGCATGGAAGCCTTCCGAGGAAAAATACGGCGATCTGTGGGACAACTTCTCATGCGATTTTGAGTATGCGAACGGCCTGCACATGATCAGCATGTCACGCCATTGGAACAACAGCGCAAACGCCGTGTTCGAGGAGGTCACCGGCACAAAGGGGAAGAGCACGTGCCGCGATCTTGCGCGGGACAGCAGCGATCCCTACGTGAACGAGCATATTGCGCTGATAAGGAGTATTCGCGGCGAAATCCCGTATATCAACGAGGGCGTCCGCACTTCGGAAAGCACGCTCACGGCCATTATGGGGCGCATGGCCGGTTACACCGGCAAGGAAATCACCTGGGACGAGGCGCTGAACGCGGACGAGAGCCTGGTTCCGGAAGTGCTTGACTTCAACCACGAATACCCCGTGGGCCCGATTCCCATGCCCGGCGCATAAAATATTCCCCGCATCGTTTTTCCGACGGCAGGTTTCCGTTTACGGCGGCCTGCCGTTTCCTTTACAATATGCGCGTAAATCGGCATGACAGAATATGGGAGCGAAAGCCTCTATGAAACGACAATCTCTCGTGATTCTTTATGGCGCGCTATTGCTGGGTTGTGCGGCAAGCCGGGCGGATATGGCGGGAACCATTACGAATGAGACAGGTAATGCGATTGCCGGCGCGCGGGTATTTGCCGAACCGGGGATAGAAAACGCGGTGGTGCAGGGAGTCGTGACGGGGATGTCATTTTCCATCGCCGGCGATTTTTTTGGCGGCGTGGGCGTGTTCGCGACGGCGCCCGGTTATGGATTTGGCGGCGTCCATCTGAACGTCGCCGCCGGAGACGAACCGTGTGATGTTGTCATTACGCTAACGAAAGAGGCCGCAATCAGCGGAACGGTGAACGACGCGCGCGGCGCGCCTGTGTCGGGCGCGCATGTTGCCAGTATTGCCATCACCCATCCCGTCAAAGTGGGCATACCCCTGTCGAAGATGGCCGCTTATGGTATCGCGCCGCCTGAGTCCGACGCATCCGGCCGGTTTCGCGTGGGAAATGTTCCCGCTGACGCTGTAATCGCGTTGAAATTTGCGCATCCCCTGTTTGCGCAGGAAGCTGTGACGGATATTGCCGCGGGAACAAGCGACTTGAAGGTTGTCATGCACCGCGGCGTAACCGTGCGCGGCCAGGTGTCCGTTCGCGGCGCGGCGGACCCCGTTTCGGGCGCGGTGGTCACGGCGCGCAACGCACAGCCGCCTCATGATACGGCATTCGGCACAAGTGACGGCTCAGGCATGTTTACAATGCGGCTGAAACCGGGGGTGTATCTGTTTCAGGCGTATGCCTCGGGACGTATCTCGCCCGGTTTGCAGCGGGTTGATATTCACGGGGAATCGCCCGAGCGGCAGGTCCGGCTTGCATTATCCGAAACCAGCGTGATCACCGGTGTGATGGGGGACGCAAAAACGGGGGAACCCATTCCCGGCGTGCGGGTGCTGCTCGAAACGCAAGGGCGTCCGGCAGGCGCGGCGCGCACAGGCGGTGACGGGCGGTTCCGGCTTCAGGCCGCCGAAGGCGATAATCTGTTGCTGTTCCATTCCGCGCCCGGCTACCTGCCGCCGGATACGCGGGCGTTGCGTGTAAATGCGCCGGGAGGCGGCACACTCGAGTTGCCCGGCCTTTGGCTTGCGCCGATTCCGGAATTCAATCTGCGCGTTTATGAGGATGACGGCGAAACGCCGGTGGCGGGCGCGTTCATATCGCTGTTGCGCCCGAAACAGTTCGGCTGGCAGCAGACGGATGCGGACGGGCGCGTGATCCTGCGTTTTACCAACATGCCGGATGACAACCGCATCTTTGGTATTGCCGAACATCCCGGCAAGGCGCAGGGCGCGCTGTTTGCCCTTGACCGGGGCAACGCCGAGGACGGGAGCGTGGCGCTGCTGTCGCTGGCAACGGTTACCGGACGCGTGGTAAATGAGCGGGGCAAGGCGGTGGCCGGCGCGACCGTGGGCGCGTTATTCGCCGACGATGCGTTGCCCGATGCGTTGCCACTCTGGCGGTGCCTTACCGACGCCGACGGCGCTTTCTTCTGGCCCGCGGTCCCCGCGGGCGTGCCGCAGCGTTGTCTCGCATCGCTGGGCGCAATAAACGCAGCGGCGGGACAGGACATCAACCCCGCGCCCGCCGAAACGGTTGATATTGGCGTCATCACCCTTTCAGGCGCGGCGACAAAAGAGGATGCGGCGGCGTTGAAGTGGCGAGATGTGCCGCATTTGTGCGGTCCTGATGCGGATATTGCCGATAGCGCCCTGCTTGCGTTCTATTGCAGTCCTGCGGAGGCGTCCGTATACATTAAGGCGGTGGAAAATATCCGCGCGCAGCTGCGCGTCTTTCATGTGGAGTCGCTTGTCGCCGTAACCGGCGCGTATACGTGCGATGCCGCCGCAGTACCCGTGTATGCGGGCGGCGCCGCGCCGCATGCGTCCTGCGTATATGACCGCAACGGGGAACCGCTTCTTCGCGCCGTGGGATTGCCGCCCATAACATTGTTGCGAACCCTGCCCGGGGAGTTGTAGACCATGCGGCGCGCGCAAATAACCGTTGTGCTATGCCTTGTCTTGGCGCCGTTGCCTTGTTTTGTGGCGGGGGCCGTTACGGTGCGCGGCAAGGTGGTGGGCGCGGACGGCGCGTCGGTTCCCGGCGCGACGGTGTTTCTCTCGCAGGACCGTCGCGTCCGCACGGAGATTACAGGCGACAACGGCCAATTCCGTTTTGACGCTGTTGCCATACGCGTGACGGAACTGGTGGCGTATAAGGAGGGCTTCGCCCTTGACGGCCATACCGCGCTTCCCCAGGGCGATTTGGAAATTCAGTTGACGCTTGTTGCGGCGGCCACGATTACGGTGCGCGTCATTAACAACAATTTTATGCCAATCCCCGGCGCGCGGGTGCGGGCGATGATGGTCAATGATCGCTTTGTTGTGTCTGCGGAGGATTTGAGCGGCGCGGGATTCCCTGTGTTGCGCAGCGACGACGCAGGCGTTCTTGACATTCCCATGCTGCCGGAAAAAGGCTTCATTAAGCTAACCCTGGGACATCACCGGTATGCGGATTCAAACGTCGCCTATCTGCCTGTGGATACTCGTCGCAATGACATTATTCTTTACGAGGGCGCGCGTTTGCGCGGACGGGTCACGGCCGAAGGCGAACCGATTGCCGAAGCGCGGGTGTCGTTGTTTCAGACTGGTGTAAGCGGCCAGCGCAGCTTTGCCGAGGCCGTGACCGATCCGGAGGGCTATTACCATCTGCGCGCGCCGGAGGACACCTATATGGCAACCGCGTGGCATCCGCGATACGCCTCGCCACCGCCCGTGCCGGTGGACATGCGCCGCCGCGAAGAAGTCGCCGTGGCAAATCTGGAACTGCTGCCGCCTTATATCATTCGCGGCGGTATTGTGCTGCCCGATGGAGCGCCCTGTCCCGGCGCGCGCGTTTTGTTTCGGAAGGACAATGTGATATATGACGACACCCTCACCGACGGTCACGGCGAGTTTCGCCTGCAAGTGGGCAGTCCGGACGGCGTGTTGCGCATCCTGCCGCCGCCCGGCTACATGACCGAAATTCTTTCGGATATGCCGGTGTCTCTTGGCGATGTGCGCGATAAACGCATTGAAGCGGTGCGGCTCAAAGCGTTGCCCGTAATTCGCGGACGCGCCCGTTTCCCGGCGGAAGAGGAACCGACCCGGTTGTATCTGCGCTCCGTTGATCTGCCCATGCCGATTCATGACATTACGGCGGAAGACGGTTCGTTTGAAATACGGTTTTTCTATCAGCCCGATCAGAAAACCTTGACGTTTCGACTGGAACACCCGCTGCGTTTTCTTCGGCGCGATTTCACGATAAACGTTGAAGAACCCGGTGAAGTGGAACTGCTCCTTGAACCGTTTGAGCCGGATCAGGCGCGGCGACCCCCGGAACTGGGCAGGAACAACCTTGACGCATTGCTGGGCGGGGATGCGCCGCCCGTTCAGTGCGCCGAATGGTTCAACAGCCGTCCGCTTACGCTTGACATGTTGCGCGGGAACGTGGTGGTCCTTACGTTTTGGGGCGGCTTTGACGACAGCCTGTTTGCCCGAAACAGAATGGCGGAGCTGAATGCGCTTCACGCGCTTTTCCGGGAACAGGGCGATGTAACGGTAATCGGCATTCATGACGCCAGCAGCGATACGGACGAGATAGAGGAATACCTGCTTGAATATGGCATCGCGTATCCCGTCGGAAAAGACGAGGACCCCTTTGTCAGTTTCGATAACTATGGCATTAATTTCATTCCCCAGACGGTATTGATTGACAAGCAGGGGACGGTCCAATACGCCCAAGTGGAAGGGCGTTTGTTTGAACTTGTCAAGGCGCTTCGCCGCAGACCGTAAGAGGAGCAGAATGGTGCGCATAACATGGCTCCGACGGATTTAACGGAACCATGCGCGCTTTTCAGATGACCCTTTCCCAACAAAGTCTGTATAATACCGCCCATGACAGACAATTGGATGCGCATAGCCGATATTTCCCCTCACCACACCACGCCCATGGTGCGCCAGTTCTTGCAGGCCAAGGCGGAGTGCGGCGATTCGCTGCTGTTCTTTCGGATGGGCGACTTTTATGAGCTGTTCTTCGAGGACGCCATCGAAACCGCGGAATTGCTGAACCTCGCGCTCACGTCGCGGGACGGCGCGGACAAGGACAAGCGCATCCCCATGTGCGGCGTGCCGGTGCGCGCCGTGGACGGCTATGTGGCGAAACTGGTGCGCATGGGCCGCGCGGTGACCATCTGCGAGCAGATGGAGGACCCCCGCGAGGCGAAGGGCATCGTGAAGCGGCAGGTAGTGCGCACGGTCACGCCGGGTACGGTCATGGAAGCGGAATTGCTCGAGGACGGATGCAACAATTTCCTCGCCGCCGTTTGCGCCGCTGACGCCGCCGCCAGCGCCGCGTTCGTGGACATCACCACGGGCGAGTTCCTCACGCTGGCGGCGGACGCTTCGGGCGTTGCCGTGCTGGACGAGTTCGCGCGGCTCGCGCCGTCGGAAATCCTCATCGCCGACGGCGCGGACAGCGCGTTGGCGGCGACGCTGCGGAAGCGGTTCCCGGAAACGGCGTTCACGAAACGCCCGCCGGAAGAATTTGACCCGGAACAGGCGGGCGAAACGCTGCTGCATTTGTTCCGGTTGAGCACGCTGAAGGGGCTGGGCGACCTCGCCGACGCGGCGGGCGCATTGGGCTGCGCGGGCGCGCTGATTGCCTACATCCGCGAGACGCAGCGCGATTCCATGCCGCATCTCGCGCTGCCGCGCCATCAACAGCCGTCCGCCTTCGTGGCGCTCGACGCCAACACACAGCGCAATCTCGAACTGACCGCCACATTAAGCGATAAGTCGAAACGCGGCTCGCTGCTGGGCGTGCTCGACCGCACCCTCACCGGCATGGGCGAACGAAAACTGCGCCACTGGATTCTGCATCCGCCGGCAAAGGTGAACGCCATCCTCGAACGACAGCAGGCGGTAACGGAACTGTTCGAGAACATCACGCTGCGCATGACGACGCGGGACTGTCTCAAGGGCATGCCGGACATTGAGCGTCTGCTCGGGCGCATCAGCGCGAGCGCGGGCAATGCGCGGGACGTGAAAGCGCTGGGCGCGGCCCTCGGCAGGACGCCCGAACTGCGCAACGCCCTCGAAGCAACGGAAGCGCCGCTGCTGCGCGGTCTTTTCGACGCCCTCGACCCGCTGGACGACATCACGTCGCGCATTGACAAGGCGCTGGTGAATGAGCCGCCCATGACGCTGAACGAGGGCAACCTCATACGCGAAGGGTACAACGAGGAACTTGACCGGCTGCGCGGACTGGTGCATGGCGGCAAGAACTGGATCGCCACACTTCAGCAGCAGGAACGCGACCGCACCGGCATCGCAAAACTGAAGGTGGGCTACAACCGCGTGTTCGGCTATTACATCGAAATCAGCAAAGGACAGGCGAATTTCGCACCCGCCGACTATGAACGCAAACAGACCCTCGCCAACGCAGAGCGCTTCATTACGCCGGAACTGAAACAGCGCGAAGAGGAAATCCTCACGGCGCAGGAACGGATGCAGTCCATCGAATACGACTTGTTCCTCGAACTGCGCCGCGCCGTGGCGGCGGAAGCGGCGCGCATCCGCAACAACGCCGACTGCATCGCCGCGCTGGACGCGTTCGCCGCGCTGGCGGACGTGGCCGCCGCGAACAACTACTGTCGTCCGGACATCAACGACTCCGGCGCGATACACATTAAGGACGGACGCCATCCCGTGGTGGAGGCGGTAACGCGGCAGGGCGAGTTCGTGCCGAACGACACGCATCTGGACTGCCGCGGCACGCGCATGTTGATCATGACCGGCCCGAACATGGCGGGCAAGTCCACCTACCTGCGGCAGGTGGCGCTGCTGTGTCTCATGGCGCAGATGGGCGGCTACGTGCCCGCCTCCAGCGCGTCCATCGGCGTGGTGGACCGCATCTTTACGCGCGTGGGCGCGTCGGACAACCTCGTGCGCGGCGAGAGCACGTTCATGGTGGAGATGATCGAAACGGCGGCCATCCTCAACACCGCCACCGAGAACAGCCTGCTCGTGCTCGACGAAATCGGGCGCGGCACCAGCACCTACGACGGCATCAGCATCGCGTGGAGCGTCGCCGAATACATCCACGACACCATCCGCGCGCGTACGCTCTTCGCCACGCACTACCACGAACTCACCGAGCTGGGCGAGAAACTCGAACACGCAGGCAACGTGAACGTGGCGGTCCGCGACTGGCAGGACACCATCGTGTTCCTGTACCGCGTTGTTGAGGGCGGCGCCGACCACAGCTACGGCATTCAGGTGGCGAAGCTCGCCGGGCTGCCGACGGACGTGCTCAAACGCGCCCGGGACATCCTCGAATCCCTCGAGGCGGGCGGCCCCGCCACCGGCGCGGCGGAAGAGGCGGCTTGCCGGCAGATGTATCTCTTTGCGCCCGCCGCCGCCCATGAACCCGGCGAGATCGAAAAAGAACTGGAAAGGGTGGACCCCGACGCGCTCTCCCCCCGCGAAGCGCAAACGCTGCTCTACCACCTCAAACACCTCGCCAACCGCCCGCGCGGGACGTGATATTTCCCCAAACAGTCTCTTGGTTCAAGAGAATGGGCATTCATGGTTTTTGGGCGCAGGGAGTTTATTGTAGCGCCTTGTGCAGTTCCGCCACGGAATCAAACACGAAATCGGGCTGTTGAGGTGCGTTGCCAAGGTCGGAGTGCTTCGTCTCCCCCGACAACACGAGGATGGAGGCGAGTCCCGCCTGTCTTGCCATTTCCATGTCGGTGTAGAGGCGGTCGCCCACCATGGCGGTGCGCGCGGCCTGCGCGTTCAGTTTGCGCAACGCCATGCGCGCGAAATCCGGTGAAGGCTTGCCGATGAATCGCGGGGTGCGGGCTGTGGCGCTTTCGAGGAGCGCGGCAATGGCGCCGCAATCGGGGATGCAGCCGTATTCGGTGGGGCATACCTTGTCGGGATTGGTGGCGATATAGGGCAGTCCCGCATGCAACAACAGACATGCCCGCTCCAGCTTTTCGTAGGTTAGCGTTTTGTCAAAGGAAATAACCACGGCTTCCGGGTTTTTGGCGTCCAGGGTCAGTCCGGCGCGCCGCAATTCTTCTTCAAAACAGGGAGTCCCCAACACATAAACGTTTCTGTATGGCGTTTCGGCCATCAGGTATGCCGCCGTGGCCTCGCCCGCGGTGAGAATATGATTTACTGTGACGTGAATGCCCATTGCCTTGAGCTTGTCACAGTAATACGCGGCGTCGGAGGAAGGGTTGTTGGTGAGAAACAGGAAGGGCCTGTCAGACCGTTGAAGGTATGCCACGAAAGCCGCCGCTCCGGAAATGGGCCGCGCGCCCAGATACACGGTGCCGTCCATGTCGAGAAGAAAAGCGTTTATAGATTCAAAGTCCATGATTGTCTGCCGAGGTATTATTCAAAACAAATAAGGCTGACTGCCTTTCATGTTCCACACACCCGTCCCAGTTATTTTGTTTGTTGCGCTGTGGCGCCTGTCTGGCCGTATTGCTTGGCGGCGCATTTCCCCATGGCATCCTTGAATGCCGCCATATCCTTCGTGTGCTTCAGTGCATGTATGCGTTCGTGATCGCCATAACAAAACAGACGGTCCCCCGGCTGAATCACATACGTGTCGGGAGGACGTGTCACATTTTCGCCGTTCTGGTGTTCGATCCCAAATATGGCAACTCCTTTGCCTTCCAGTCGCAGCGCCTGCAACGTTTGCCCCACAATCCATGAGTCATCTTTCACGGTGATTTCGGAAATGCTCATGGCCGTTTCAGAAAAGTCAGTGGACTGCACATGTTCCTGTTTGGCCGCCACGATATGCTGATGCTTTTCCCAGCCATTTGCATCGGCCCGCTGCCGGTCAAGGCGTTCGATGCTTTCTCGCACGCCGTAGGCGATGAGAGTGTCCCCTTTTCTTATATAAGCGCCGCCCACCGGCGCGCCGAGGAATGACCCGTCCGCCCGTTTGATGCCGAGAATGGTGACGCCCACATCAGCCAGACGCAGCTGTCCCAGGGTGCGCCCCACAAGCCAATCATTATCGTCTATTTGGATGGTGGTTACATAGTAGCCTTCCTGCAGATGGAGCAGCGCGTGATAATCATACGCTTCGATGTTTGATACGCGCTTAAGCGTCCAACTGATAATCTTAAACAACTTGTCGTCTATCCATTTGCTTGATCCGATGGCCCAAAGCGTCCCCAGCACGCCCACCAGCAACAGAATTTTCCCGAAGGAAGGTATTGTGGAATCGTCGCCGAAGGAGCTTACACCGGTCACGATGATGCTGACAAACCCGATGTTGCCGGCCAGCATTAACAGCATGATAATGCGGCGGCGCACCGGGTGATTGACCACGCTCTCCGCCTCGGAGGTGGTGAATCCGACCGTGCAGAAGGCGGAACGCGACTGAAATCTTGCCATTTCCCGCGACATGCCGGTAAATGTCAACGCCACGGTCGCGATGCGATTAATCAATAAGTTTACACACAGGATGACAATGAGTACGATAATGGCTTGGACAAAACTCATGGCTGCATGTCCTTCATCCGGGCGTTA
>DSBB01000477.1 GCA_011046175.1 Candidatus Hydrogenedentota bacterium
TCCATCTGGCGTTAACAGTTCTTCTTGTATCTTCTGGATTCCCGTTTTCACGGGAATGACGGTAGTCGTGGTCTATAGGTCAAACTGACAAAAAATTGTCAGCCACCCGGTGTTAAGCGCCTAATTCTGCGTGTTTGCCCTCAATAATGTGTCGTGCGGCCAATCAACGTGTGCGGTCCGCCGCCTCCAATATATCAAGGATTTCCCTTACCGCAGTATCGAGCCCGACGAAAACGGCGCGCGCAATAATGTCGTGACCGATATTGACCTCGCGCAATTCAGGAATGCGCGCCACGGGCGTGAGGTTGCGCACGGTCAACCCGTGTCCCGCGTGACAGCGGAGCGGCGTTCGCCCGATACGTTTTGCGCTGTCGCGCAGGCGTGTCAGTTCTTCTTCGACAACCTTGCCCCGCGCATTGGCGTATGCGCCCGTGTGCAACTCCACATAATCAGCGCCGATTGTCGCCGAGGCTTCAATCTGCGCCGGTTCCGGATCAATAAACATACTGACTTTGATACCGTTTTCATGCATGTCGGCGACCACCCCGGCAAGTTTGTCCGCCTGGCCGGCAACGTCAAGGCCGCCTTCGGTGGTAATTTCCTCGCGCTTCTCCGGAACCAGGCATACGGAGTCGGGTTTGATGTCGCGGGCTATGGCAATGATTTCAGGCGCCGCCGCCATTTCAAGATTCATCCTCACCAGCAGCGTTTGTTTCAGGGCGTACACATCAGCGTCCTGGATGTGCCGCCTGTCTTCGCGCAAATGCACCGTAATCTGATGGGCGCCCGCAATTTCACATATTTTTGCCGCGGCGACAACGTCTGGCGCAACGCCGCGCCGCGCCTGGCGCAACGTGGCCACATGGTCAATGTTTACACCGAGTTCAATCATGATCAACTCCTTTCACGCATCAGACAACCCCGATTGGAGCGTCTATACCACAATGGCCGAAACTCTTTCGGCAATCTGGGCGGCGAACTGTTCCGCTTTTCGTATTTCGTTGTGCTGCACCATAATGCGCACCACAGGCTCCGTGCCTGACAAACGGACCACAACCCGCCCAGAACCGTTTAATTGCTTTTCCACGTCCCGTGAGCAACACGCGCGCGCCCATCGAGCACAACCCCGCCGTTAATGCATTTTCTATCATGTAGCACGAGCGCCGCGTATCCTTACCGATAAGAATCGTATAAGGACGGTCCTCTTTGCAGAATAAATATCCGGCGGCGCGGCCCACGCGCAGGGCGACATCCGCCGTCATGGGATGCCTATTGGCCACGCCGCGTATGCCGTCCGTGCCAAACAAGCGATCACGCATTTCCAATTATCCTCCCGCGCAGCGCCGCGTCGCTCATGCGTGCCACCTGCGCCATCGCCTTCACATCATGCACTCGCACACAGTGTACCCCTTTGCTGATTGCCAATGCCACTGTTGCCGCCGTGCCGTAGGCGCGTTCCAATGGCGACGCGTTTAACACCGCGCCAATGGTGGATTTATTCGATGTGCCAATCAACAAGGGGAACCCCAATTTCTTGAATTCATCCAAACGGCGCAGCAATTCCAAGTTTTGTTGCGCCGTTTTGCCAAAACCAAAGCCGGGATCAAGCCATATCCGTTCTCCGGTAATCCCCCTTTCATGGGCGCAGGCGATTCTCTCCACAAAAAACGCTTCTATATCGCCCACCACGTCTTTATATTCGGGGTTGTGCTGCATGGTTTGCGGATTGCCCTTCATGTGCATTATGACGCAAAAAGCGTTAAATTCCGCAACCACGCCCGCCATGTCGTCATCACCGCGCAACCCCGTAATATCGTTGACCATAACCGCGCCCGCCGCCAACGCATGTCGAGCCGTCTCAGCCCTGTAGGTGTCAATGGAAACCGGCAGGCCGGTGGCGACGGCGGCTTCAATCGCAGGCATGACACGGCGCAATTCCTCATCCGGGGAAACAGGAGCGGCGCCGGGCCGGGAGGATTCCCCGCCCACATCAAGGATGTGCGCCCCGTCCGAGGCAAGACGGGCCGCATGGGTGGCCGCCGCGCCGGGAGAGTCATAACGCCCGCCATCAAAGAAGGAGTCCGGCGTGACATTGATTATGCCCATTATCCGGGTGGAAGAGGTGTCCTGCAGCACCGTTGTCAACGCTGTGTTCATGGACATGGCAACGCGACAACGTCCTCAGGCCGTCTCCGGCACCGCGCCTTCAGGAGGCATGTCTTTTGTCTTGGAGGCGCGCTCTTTTGGCTTTCGCTCAACAACCTGCTCTTTCTTCTCTTCCTTCATCTCGGGTAACGCCGGTTTTGGACGTTCAGGCAAAACACCGGGGCCGAGAGCCTCGACAATGATGGCGTCAATTTCGTCTGATTCAAGCGTTTCACGCTCGTATAACGCCTCCGCCAACGCGCGCAGCGCGGTCTCACGCTTCTTCAGCATGTCCTTCGCGTCTTTATAACTGTCTTCGCATATACGGTGAATTTCACGGTCCACCGCAGAGGCGGTTTCTTCACTAAAATCCCGCATCTTAGCAAAATCACGCCCCAGAAAAACCTCGTCGGCGCTGCCGAACGTAATTGGCCCCAGCTCGCTCATACCCCACTCGCAAACCATCTTGTGGGCAAGATGGGTGGCGCGTTTAAGGTCATTTGCCGCGCCACTGGTAAACTCGCCGTAAATGATGTCTTCGGCGGCGCGTCCGCCCATAAGCACACGTATCATGGCCAGGCAATACGATCTGGTCATGCTGTGCCGATCTTCCTCCGGAAGCCAACTGGTAACGCCCAGCGCCATGCCGCGAGGGATTATAGTCACCTTATGAACCGGATCACTATCGGGAAGCAATTTGGCCACAAGCGTATGACCGGCTTCGTGATGCGCCGTTGCCAGTTTCTCCTTTGCGCTCAAAATCATGCTTCGCCGGGCGGGCCCCATCATCACGCGGTCTTTTGCGTCTTCAAAGGTTTTCATGGAAACCGAATCGTCACCATTGCGCGCGGCGATCAGCGCGGCTTCATTGACGAGATTGGCGAGGTCCGCGCCGGAAAAACCCGGGGTGCCCCGCGCAAGCACGCCCAAATCAACATCATCCGCAAGCGGAATTTTCTGATTTTTTATGTGTATTTCAAAAATGGCCTTGCGACCGTTTATATCTGGATTCGGCACCACAATCTGCCTGTCGAATCTGCCGGGACGCAACAACGCCTGATCCAGCACATCGGGGCGGTTGGTCGCAGCCATCAGGATCACACCGTCGTTGGTGTTGAAGCCGTCCATTTCAACAAGCAACTGGTTCAGCGTCTGTTCGCGCTCGTCATGGCCGCCGCCCAATCCCGCGCCCCGTTGACGGCCAACAGCGTCAATTTCATCAATGAAAATGATGCACGGCGCGTTTTTATGACCCTGCTGAAACAAATCGCGCACACGACTGGCGCCGACCCCCACAAACATCTCCACGAAATCTGAGCCGCTAATGCTGAAAAAAGGCACTTCCGCTTCCCCTGCAACCGCCCGCGCCAGCAATGTCTTGCCGGAACCCGGCGACCCGACCAACAAAACGCCCCGCGGAATTTTGCCGCCCAACCGCGAAAACCGTTTCGGGTCTTTCAGAAATTCGATAATCTCCTCAAGCTCCTCTTTGGCTTCCTCCACGCCAGCCACGTCCTTGAAAGTCACTTTTTTATCGCCATGGTTCACCATGCGGGCGCGGCTCTTCCCAAAGGACATCGCCTTGTTGCTGCCGCCCTGCATCTGCCGGAACATGAAAAACCAAAACACGCCGAAAATAAGTATGAGTGGGAGGATATTAATCAGTAAACCCTGCCAGACCGTGCTGGCCACATCGTATTGGTACGGCACATTCTGGGCGATAAGCTGCTGGCGCCATTCTTCACGAAACGCATCCGTCTTGAACTCCATCGAGTCCTGATTTTCAACTTTGTTGTGGAACTTGGCGGATACCTGAAGCAGGTTCGAACCTACTTCTTTGATGTTGACCGACTTAATGTTGTCCGCATTCAATTGCGCCACAAAATCGGGTTCCGTGAGGGCGCGGTTTCCCTCCTGGAAACGCGATATGTTCGACATCACCAGCACAACGATGATTAACAACACTATCCACAAAGAAACATGTTTCAGAAAATTGTTCATACTATATTCACTGAGTCACTATGCATGTCAAAAACGCTCCGGCCTAAAAAAACGTCTGACAATGATACCATAAAAAGTGAGGCCAAACACCATGCCGCCTACAAAACACATCATAAGCGTCTTCATATACATTATAGTCTCAGGGGTGTGATTGGTTCCAGAAAAATTGTCCAACTGCAAAAATTGCCTGTTGTTTAGTGTCAGTTATTTGCACTTCCATAGTCGAATATGCACAATTTCCCATGTCAAGTATTATGGCAAAAAACCTTATCACGATTGGGATTTTTCTTGGAATCATTTTCAGAGGCAGAAAACGTAATTTCTTCTTCACTGATAAAGCGCATCTTATACAGCAAAGAAATCGGCATGACGGCGCTGTTGCTGCTCAGCCTGCTGGGGTTCTATTTTTTCGCATGGCGCAATGCGCGTTTCTTCATCGTGCCCACCGGTTCCATGGAACCAACGCTTTATCCGGAAGACATGATTGTTACACTCGAACAATCAAAATATCAGCGCGGCGACATCGTAGTGGCTTATGACGACGGCGACTATGTGGTTAAACGTATTGTAGGTCTGCCCGGCGATAACATCAGCGTCATGGACGGCGCGTTGTTCATTAACGGCAAATATGCCTCAGAACCGTATATGTTTGAACCCATGGACTATTTCATTGAGCGGCCCGTGCGCGTGCCGGACGGACGTTTCTTCTTCCTCGGCGACAACCGGAATCACAGCGAAGACAGCAGTCTCGGCTTCATTGCCGGTTCCGGCGAACGCGTGCGAAGCAATCCCTACGCATATTTGGGATACTTGGACTTAATCATCGGCAAGGTGCATTTTATCTATTACCCCTACAGCCGCTTCGGCTGGGTGCGCTCCTATCCGTTAATCAATACGGCGGGGCAGTAATGTTTTAGATGCGTCGCTACGACGTAATCTGCTACCATACAGGCAACAACCCACCTCAAGCCAACATGGAGATTTACCTGTGAAAAGCGATGAAATACGCGCCAGTTTTCTGGAGTTCTTTCGTGAACGCGGTCACACCGTCGAACGCAGCGACCGGTTGGTGCCCGGCAACGATCCGACGCTGCTGTTTACCAGCGCGGGCATGGTGCAGTTCAAGCCCTATTACACGGGCGAGGTGAACGTGCCCTATCGGCGCGCCGCCACTTCGCAGAAGTGCTTGCGCGCGGGCGGCAAAGCAAACGATCTCGATGAAGTGGGAAAGACGTCACGCCATCTCACCTTTTTCGAGATGCTCGGCAACTTCTCGTTCGGAGATTACTTCAAGCGCGAAGCCATTGCGTGGGCGTGGGAATACACCACGCAGGTGCTGAACATCCCCGGCGAAAAGGTGGTTGTG
The DNA here is from genome assembly GCA_011046175.1 of Candidatus Hydrogenedentota bacterium. Lineage (GTDB taxonomy): Bacteria > Hydrogenedentota > Hydrogenedentia > Hydrogenedentales > CAITNO01 > SLFT01. The sequence continues at coordinate 5,513 of DSBB01000477.1, forward strand.
TCCGTGTTTCTTGACGACGATGAGGCCGCAGGCATCTGGGAGAAGGAAATCGGGCTGGCGCCGTCGCGGATTGTGCGGCTTGGCGCGAAGGATAATTTCTGGGGCCCCGCCGGTGACACCGGCGCCTGCGGCCCGTGCTCTGAGCTGTTGTATGACCGCGGCGAAATGATTGATCCCGCCGCCACGCTCGAAAATGATCCGAAAGAGCGGTTCCTTGAATTTTGGAACCTGGTCTTTCCGCAATTCGACCAGCAACTGGACGGGTCGCGTCCGCCACTGAAAAACCGCGGCATTGACACGGGCATGGGGCTGGAACGGCTCGCTGCGCTGTTGCAGCATAAGGAAACTGTTTTCGATACGGACGGCATCTTTCCGATTATCGAGGCGACACGGGCAATGACACAAGTAGAATATGCCGACAAGCCCACGCCCTACCGCGTCATCGCCGATCACATCCGCGCCTTGAGCTTCATGATCGCCGACGGCATCCTGCCGGGCAATGAGGGGCGGGGGTATGTGTTCCGGCGTCTGTTGCGGCGCGCGGCGCGGTTTGGACGCGAACTCGGGTTTGAGCAGCCCTTCCTGCACAAAATTTCGCATACTGTTGTTGATCTGATGGGCAAGCAGTATCCCGAACTGCGCGAAGGACAGGCACAGATTGAAAAAATTATCCACATCGAAGAAGACCGGTTCGCGGGCGCCTTGGCGCGGGGCATGGAACTGCTGGAAAACCTGTTTGACAAAATGAAAGCCGAAGGCATGACCACCGTGCCGGGATCGGAACTGTTCAAACTGCACGACACCTATGGCTTCCCCCTTGACCTTGCCACGGATGTCGCGGAAGAACGGGGCTATGCTGTGGACAAGGATGGTTTCCATGCGGCCATGACGCGGCAGAAAGAACAGGCACGCAGCGCATGGGCGGGCAGCGGACAACAGGCGCTCGCGCCTGTCTACCGCACCCTCCATGAACGTCTGGGCAAAACGGAATTTGTCGGCTACGACAGTCTGGAATGCGCCGCCACCATTGTTGCAATAGTGCAAAACGAAAAGGAAGTAGACGCTGTTATCGAAGGCGACACCGCAGAAATCATTCTCGACAGAACACCGTTCTACGCAGAATCAGGCGGACAGATTGGCGACATGGGCGCGCTGGACGCCGTGAACGGCAATGCTCATATTGAAACCGCCGCATGTCGCATCGGCAAAATGGAATTGCATCAGGCAACCGTAGATGCAGGGCAACTGAAGGTGGGCGATCGGGTAACGGCGCGAGTGGACGCGGAACGGCGCAAACAGACCGAAGCGCATCATACAGCCACCCATCTGTTGCAGGCGGCGTTGCGCAACGCCTTGGGCGAGCATGTGCATCAGGCGGGTTCTTACGTGGGACCCGACCGGTTGCGCTTCGACTTTACCCATTTTGAAGGCATCGGTCTCGAACGGCTTCAGGACATCGAAGCCGTGGTGAACGAGTATATCCGTGAAGACCTTCCCACCGACATCGCTTACAAACCCATAGATGAAGCGCGTGCCGCGGGCGCCATGGCGTTGTTCGGCGAGAAATACGACGACGTGGTGCGCGTGGTAAGGGTGGGCGAAGCGAGCCTCGAACTCTGCGGCGGCTGCCATGTCAGGCGCACCGGCGTTATCGGTTGCTTTAAGATACTAAGCGAGTCCGCCGTGGCGGCGGGTGTGCGACGCATCGAGGCGGTATGCGCTGCCCAAGCCATAGACACGATACAAGAACGGGAGCGCCAACTTATGACTGCCGCCCATATATTGAGCGCCCGTCCCGATGAATTGGAAACGCGGCTGCGGGCCCTGCTTGACGAAAACAAGCGGCTGTCACGGGAAGTGGACAAATGGAAGCAGGCGGCGGCGACGGGCAGCGGCGCCGACCTCATGAGCAATGTCCGGGAAATCAAGGGCGTCAAGGCGCTGATGCTGCATCTGGGCGAGTTGGACGCCAAGAGCCTGCGCGCCGTGCTGGACACGTGCAAGGACAAGATAGGTTCCGGCGTGGTGGTGCTGGGCAGCGACGGCGGCGGCAAGGTCGCATTGGCCGCCGGGGTTACTGCCGACTTGACCAGCCGCATCAGCGCCGGTGACATTGTATCCCGACTTGCCCCGCTTGTGGGCGGCGGCGGCGGCGGTCGCCCCGACATGGCGCAGGCAGGAGGCAAAGACGTTGACAAATTGCCCAACGCCATGAAACAGGCCGTAGATATTGTCGCTGAATTATTGAAATAACTGTTATGGAACTAATGGGACTTATGAGACCAATGGGAAACATATTTCCAGTTACCTTGAATTCTGTTTACTCTTCCCATTAGTCCCATAGGTCCCATAAAATGAAGGACGCCATCATGCCGTTCCCGCTTCTTGATCGCCATCAACTGCACATAAAACCCCTGTCCGAACGCAAAGATAAAGTTTACATCGAACGCGATCATGTTCCGGTGGATTCGCCGTTGCAACACCCCTTTTCAGAATCCGGCCAGAAGATTATCGAAGAAGTTGTCGAACGGCTGAAGAAAGCGCGTGAAGCGGGAAAATCACGCATGATTACCTTCGGCGCTCATGCCATCAAGAACGGGCTTGCCCCTGTCTTCATCAAACTGATTGAGGACGGCTGGATCACCCATCTGGCGACCAATGGCGCGGGTATTATCCATGACTGGGAGTTTGCGTTCCAGGGACACAGCAGCGAGGATGTGCGCGCCAATGTGACCAAAGGCGAATTCGGCACCTGGCATGAAACCGGATTTTACCTCAACCTTGCCATCATCGTCGGCGCATGGCGCGGCATGGGCTATGGCGAATCCGTCGGCGCTTTCGTGGAACAGGAAGGACTGGAAATCCCCAGCGAAGAACAACTGGTTGCTGAAATCAAAACTCTTGCCGCCGCCAACCCACTCCAAGCCGCAGCGGCAGCGGACTTGCTCGACCGCATCCAGAAGTTCGACATCAAACCCGGGTGGATGGCTGTCCCTCATCCTTTCAAGCAATATGGCCTGCAATCCGCGGCCTACCGCCTAGGCGTGTCCTTTACCAGCCATCCCATGATCGGCCATGACATCATCTATACCCATCCCATCAACCATTGCGCCGCCATCGGACGCGCCGCAGAGCGGGACTTCCTCGCCTACGCGCAGCAGGTCATGAACCTCGACGGCGGCGTATACATCAGCATCGGTTCCGCCGTCATGTCACCCATGATCTTCGAGAAAAGCCTGTCCATGTCCCAAAACCTGCACATCCAGCAGGGCAAGCACATGGACAACCATTTCATCCTCGTAGTAGACCTCGCCGAATCCCACTGGGACTGGCGCCAAGGCGAACCGCCCATGGACAACCCCGACTACTACCTGCGCTACAACAAATCATTCAACCGCATGGGCGGCGAGATGCGGTATCTGACCGCCGATAACCGTGATTTCCTGCTGGCGCTGGTGAATGAGTTGAAGTAAACGGTTGTCAATTGCATGGGTTTAATCCGGCATGGTATCCTAACCTGCGGACTATTATAGGCCGATTAATTTCAGGTTATGTCATGAAAGATAATATTACAAGCGCATGGATAAGTGAACGAATTCATACGCGTGAATATCTGATATCACGACACGCGGAGGATGAGCGCAGGAACGATGGCATATCGCTTTCCGAACTCGAACGCGTCTTACTGAGTGGTCAGATAATAGAGCATTACGAAGATACAGGACGCGGTTCGTCTTGCCTCGTGTGTGGCAGAACCATTCAAAGACCCATCCATGTGGTTTGCGGCAGAAACAAACATTCATGGTTGATAATAATCACGGTGTATATTCCCTCACTGCCAAAGTGGAAAACACCGACCGAAAGGAACCGATAATGAAGCCCTATGGTGATTGCACCTATTGTGGCGGTGAAGTTGTTGAGTGCGTACAGCGGGTGGATTACCGCCTGCATGGGCAGTTATATATTTTGGAAGGTGTGCCCACAGGCGTTTGTCAGCAATGTGGCGAACAATTCTTTACCGCCGACACAGCCCATCAAATGGAGTCTGCCGTTACCGAGACCAAAGGACCGATGGAAACCGTTCCAATCCCCGTCATCGCAGTAAAATGAGGGCAATTACAGGGGATTAGTTTTCACTCTCCCACTGACGGCCATGACAACCATGGTTTCCTGGTGATACGGCATGTTGTTCAATAGGCATCAAGCCCATTCTTCCATACTCATCTGAGGATAACTTGGACTGATGACTGGCATGTATGCCGAAGAATAATCAATTCACAGCCATCCCATAGGAATTTGAAATTAGGCTGACTTCATGACCATGATCTCCGTAAACAAAAGAACTGTGAAACAACAACGGAGGCCACATTATGAAGTCAGCCCGATCAAAGTTTAGCACATTGAAGCAGGTATGTTCCTACATCCCGGGTCATTTGGTGTCAAAGCAACGATATCATCGCCAACTTCCCGCGCACCGGGTTGAACACTACACCGGAAGATGCCATGATGCTGCGCATTCTGGTGGAGAGTCGGAATGCGCAACGGGGCATTGAGGTGGGTTCCGCAACCGGATATGGCGCCATCCACATGGGCATCGCTTTCGAGCGTACCGGCGGGCACCTGTTTACTTTGGAAATTGATCCGGAAATGGTGAAGACATGTAATGAATACATCCAGAAAATGGGGCTGGGAAAATCCGTCACTTGTGTTGAGGGAGATGCACTGAAAACAATACCGGAGCTGGAAGGCGAGTTCGATTTCGTGTTCATTGACGCCGTAAAGCGGGACTACTTCAAGTATTTTCAAATCATTGAACCCAAACTGAAACCCGGCGCGGTCATTGTGGCGGACAATGTGATTGTGTCCGCTGAAGCGATGAAGGACTATCTGGAGTATGTTCAGAAGAGTCCTGATTACGACACCGTTATCATTCGCGCCTCGGACGAAAAGAAGGACGGCATGGCAATTTCTTACAAGATAAGATAGGCGACCATCTTCTTCATAGCCGTCATTACGCCATTCATCAGTGCTGCGTCTTCTTCTCTATTTCCTCACAACGCTGTCCGTCCCCCTTGCAGCATAACAGTTCCCCGTTTTCACCCGGCACCGGTCCTTTGCAGCCCTGCTTGCGTTCGCCCAGCCGCTTGTTTGCGAGCAGATGAATGGCAAGCCAGAAAAGCACCACAACGGCAAAAAACGCCGTCGGAACCAACATGGATATAAATATTTTTTTCATTCAGTATGACTCCAAGCCTAAGTAAGCAGCAATACAA
>DSBB01000097.1 GCA_011046175.1 Candidatus Hydrogenedentota bacterium
CACCAGTATTTCCCTCTCCGAAGGCCGCGCCTCGCGCCTGAAGAAATTGCCCGGTATCTGCCCCACGGCATAAAACTTTTCGCGATAGTCCACGGTCATGGGGAAAAAATCCTGCCCCTCCCGCGCCTCCGGCGCCGCCGTAACCGCCGACAACACCATGGTATCACCACTTTGGCAAATAACGGCGCCATGCGCCTGTTTGGCGATACGCCCCGTTTCAAACTGCACCTCTGCGGCGCCCACTTGTACAGAAATTCTTTCTACCATTTTTCTTACCTTCTACTCTTGCGCGCGAACCGGCCATTCGATCAGTCGTGCTTTGTTGTATTTCTAACTTGTATCCTCTTCGTCTTAATTCCGGTGGGGAATGGCAAACACATGCATGTCGCGATTGTCCGCGTTAGTCAACAGACACTTCCCCACCGCACCTGCGGCGACTGATGCATTGCCACTATTTTCGCAGCCCCAATTTGCCAATCAACGTACGATAACGCTCCACATCCTTCTTATGCACATAATTGAGCAGATTGCGGCGCTTTCCCACCAACCGCAATAATCCACGCCGACATGCGAAATCCTTGGGATGCTGCCGCAGATGTTCCGTTAATTGATTTATGCGCTCCGTGAACAACGCCACCTGGACTTCCACCGAGCCGGTGTCCTCTCTGTTGGCGCCATGCTCTTTAATTAATTTACTTTTCGTTTCTTTCGGCAAAGACATTTTGTTTTCACCTTTCCTTGGTATTCGCCCGCACCCAGCGCGGCGACGGTGAACCGCTCGCCCGAGAACGGGTAAGACTATTGTTAACAGATACTATAGTATATCAAAAAACGGCGGGCTATTCCGACATTTTATTGGTCCTTGCCTTGACAACAGCAGCAACCGTCACCCGGCTTGTCCGTCAGCGCCGCAAGACCGGGCAATGTTTTGCCTTCCAACATTTCAAGAGAAGCGCCGCCGCCCGTGGATACATGCGACATCTTGTCGGCAAGACCGAACTGGGTTACCGCCGCCGCCGTGTCGCCGCCGCCGATGATGCTGATAACATCACTTCCCGCCAACGTTTCTGCAATGGCGCGGGTGCCCTTGGCGAAATTTTCAAATTCAAACACGCCCACCGGCCCATTCCACACCACCGTGCGCGCCGACTTAATCTCGTCGCAAAACATGTTTATGGACTCAGCGCCTATATCCAAGCCGCGCCAACCGGCGGGAATCGCGCTCACCTTAACTGTTTGAATGTTTGCATTATTGTCAAAAGCGTCTGCGACAACGACATCCACGGGCAACAATAATTTCACCGCCTTCTCCTCGGCCATTTCCATTATTTTATGGGCCACATCAACGCCCGGCTCGTCGAGATTGGAATCGCCAATCTCAAGACCCTTGGCTTTAAGAAACGTAAAAAGCATGGCGCCGCCTATCATAAGCGTATCCACCAGATTCAACAAGTTTTCAATCACCGTGATCTTGTCGGATACTTTTGAACCACCCAGCAACGCCACCAACGGACGCTCGGGATTGTTCAACACTTGCCCGAAATAGGCCATTTCCCTGGCCACCAAAAAACCTGCGGCGCTTTGTTTCATATGACGCGTAACGCCTTCTGTTGACGCATGCGCCCGATGCACCGTTCCAAAGGCGTCGGACACATAAACGTCGCCCAGTTTCGCCAGCTGCGCCGCAAATTTGGGATCATTCTTCTTTTCCCCTTTGTAAAAGCGCGTATTTTCAAGCAAAATAATGTCGCCAGGTTGCAGTGCTGCGACAGCCGCCTCCACTTCCGCTCCCGTGCAGGCGTCCAATTTCATGACGTTGCCGCCGACAAGATTACGTAATGCATCGGCAACGGGGTCCATTTTCAATGTTGCGTTCCTTTTTTCGATTGCCGCTCTTTCTGCCTCGTTCGCCGCTTTGTCGGGATCGCCTGGACGTCCCAAATGAGACATAAGAACCAATTTCCCGCCCTGTTCCCGCACGTAGTTGATGCTTTTCAATGCGGCACGGATGCGCGTATCATCGCGGACAGTTCCGTCGTCATGCTGCGGGACATTAAAATCCACGCGCATCAACACCGTTTTACCCCGCAGGTCAAGGTCGTCTATTCGCAACTTGTTCATGGCGCACGCTCCTCATGGTTTTCCTAATCCACAAAGGCGAGGCCGAACTGTGCAGCGCGGCCCCGCCCTCTTTATACATCCCAAATGTTTCATGCCATCTTTTTGAATAGATCAATGCAACGGTTCGAATAACCCCATTCATTATCGTACCAAGAAATGACCTTGATGAAGTTGCCGTCCATTACGGAAGTCAGCGCCGAATCAAAAATACTTGAATGGGAATTGCCGATGACATCGCAGGACACTATCGGGTCTTCCATGTACTGGAGAATTCCCTTGAGCGGCCCATCGGCGGCAGCCTTGACTGCTGCGTTAATCTCCGCCTTTGTGGCGCTCTTTTCAATTTGCGCAACCAAGTCAACCACGCTGCCGTCTATCACGGGCACGCGCATTGCCATACCGTCAAGTTTTCCATTCAATTCAGGCAATACTTCGCCCACCGCGCGCGCGGCGCCGGTGGTGGTGGGAATAATCGAGTAGGCGGCGGCGCGGGCGCGACGCAAATCGCTGTGCGGCATGTCCAACACCACCTGATCGTTGGTATACGCATGCGTGGTGGTCATCAGGCCGCGCACTATGCCAAAATTCTCGTGAATCACTTTTGCCATCGGGGCAAGGCAGTTGGTCGTGCAACTGGCATTGGAAACAACCACATCAGTTGCCTTGAGCGCGTCATCATTTACGCCGCAAACGACTATGGCGTCCACGGCATCCTTCGGCGGAACGCTTAACAACACTTTTTTCGCGCCGGCTTCAACATGCATCATGCACTGCGCTTTGGCACGGAAAACTCCCGTGGATTCAAGCACCAGTTCAACGCCCATGGCGCCCCAGCCCAATTCCGCAGGGTTTTTGACAGCCGTCACTTTTACTTCTTTGCCGTCAACGACAATGGAATCGTCTTTTGCGCTTACATCCTTCGGATACACGCCGTTCACGCTGTCATACTTCAACAAATGCGCAAGCGTCTTTGCGTTGGTTAAATCGTTTATAGCGACGACTTCAAACGCGGACTCTTCCATGAGAAGTTTGAATACGTTGCGGCCGATACGACCAAAACCATTGATACCGACTTTCGTTGCCATAAGTAGTTTTCCTTTCACTTTCAGTTTTTTGGGGTAATTCCCTTCGGAATACACGATTTGTAATCAGCATTGATCTTTTGCGAGGTATATGGCTATCCATCCACTGATCCCGAAAAGATAATAACAACCCGAAGTACACTTCCAGCGTTTAACAAAGGAGGATTACGCCAATGCCTTTTCCCGGGATATAAACCACCCCAAAACGCTGAAGAATTGATTAACCTTGCTATCGGTTAATTAAATTATGCCAGAAAAAAACGCTGAAAATCAATTTTGACCACTTATTCCGACTTCTGCCGCCGACTGCAACGCCCGTTCAATGGCAGTCCTGACTTCTTTACTATCTGGCAGTGTATTCGGCGAAAACCGATCTATAACTGTTCCGTCGCGTCCAATGAGAAATTTTGTGAAATTCCATTTAATCATGCCGCCGTGATTGGGATTTGTTCGTTTTGACGCCAGATCATCATATAAGGGCGCCTTCTTGCCTCCCACCACCTTGATTTTGGAAAACAACGGAAAGGTCACGCCATAATTGAGAGAGCAAAAAGACTTGATTTCTTCATTGCTGCCTGGTTCCTGCCGCATAAAATCGTTTGACGGAAATCCAAGAATGACAAACCCCCGGTCTTTGTACTCTTGATACAAAGTCTCCAATGCCGCGTACTGCGGCGTGAAGCCGCATTTCGACGCCACATTTACTATCATCACCACACGCCCAAGATACTTGGACAGATCAACTTTGTTGCCTTCTATGTCCGTCATGGTGCGCCGCAACACATTGACAGGTTCACCGCCGGCAATTCTGCCGCACGACGCAAATAACAATCCGCCCGCCGTCAGAATACACAAAAAAACAACCAGATATTCATACGCCTGCCCTTTCCCATTTGCCGTATACGTAAACACTGGGGATCGGCCATTTATTCACGCTATTTCCATACGCCTCTTCTTTGGCCTTTGAAATAAGACTGATTCGCCGCCATTCGGTGTGATACAATTTGCCGCGCTGCAAGGTTTTGCATTTACAAAAAAACAATCGCAGAAAGGAAAATGTGATGTCAGAAGAACGTCTCGAGCATACGCTGGTGCTGATCAAGCCGGATGCGTTAAAAAATTCACTCACCGGCTATGTGCTGTCCCAGCTGTCCGAATACCATGCCGGCCTTCGTTTTGCCGGCGCAAAAATCGTCAACGTGCCGCGGATGCTGGCGGAAGAGCATTACGCCGAACATAAAGGCAAGCCTTTTTATCCGCCCCTTCTTGATTTCATCCGCGGCCTTGACCATTACCCTGACGCGCCGGAAAAGCGGCGTGTAATTGCGTTGGTCTATCAGGGCGTTGACGCCGTAAAAAAAGTGAGGCGCATTGCCGGGCCCACCGATCCGCATGTGGCGCGGGAAACCAGTCCGGGATGCGTGCGCGCCCTTGGTTCCGTCGTGCCCATCAAAGACCCTGACGGCAAGGTCATCACCTCGCGAATGGACAACCTGATTCACGCGTCGGCCACTCTTCCCGAAGCCGAACGGGAAATCAAGTTATGGTTCAAGCCGACAGACATCCCGCCCTTGATGAGGCCCTACGAAACGACCATCGCCACCGAAAGTTATTACTACCACGAAGGTCGGCTGTACACATCCTACGAAGCAGGACACACACTGCTGATGGCGCCGGGCGCCGTCGTCTGGAAATCTGATTTGGAAGTGCTCCGCAATATCACCGAAAACAGAGAACCCGCCTATACGCTGGAAGCTGTCGCCGGCAAATACATGATAAATGAACATCCGGAATGGTGATTTTTTTGGATTCAGGCACTGTGCCAGAAAGGAAACCCGCATGCGCGCATGGCGTTTTCATGAACCGGGCAATATCGCCAATCTAGTCTTGGAAGAAGTGGAAAAACCGCAATTGAAACCCGGCGAGGCGCTGGTTCAATTGGAATGCGCCGCGCTCAACCCCGCCGACCGCTATCTGGTGCAGGGGCAATATCCCCGCGCCGGCGCGCCGCCGTTCACGCCCGGACGGGACGGCGCGGGCGTCGTTGTCGAAGTCGGGCTGGACAGCCGCTTTAAACCCGGCGACAAGGTATGTTTGCTCGGCGGTGGTTTGACGGGCGTATCGTTGCCGGGCACACTTGCAGAATATGCGCCCATCCCGGAAGCATGGCTCGCGCCGGTTCCGGACGGATGGACCTTTGAGCAGGCCGCCGCCACGCTGACCAGTCTCACGGCATGGCGCGCGCTGGTGGTGTGCGGCAAGCTGCAATCGGGCGAAACCGTGCTAATCACCGGCGCATCGGGCGGGGTGGGCACAGCCGCCCTGTTCCTGGCAAAAGCGTTGGGAGCAAGGATTGTCGCTCTGTCGCGAAGCGAAGAAAAACGCGAACGCCTAATCGCAATGGGCGCGGCCGCCGCCATTGACAGCGGGTCCCCCACGCTGGAAAAAGAAGTGCGCGCCGCCGCGGGCGACCGGCCCGTGTCGCTGGTGGTCGAGAACCTGGGCGGCCCTTATCTTGAGAAAGCGGTGCGCATAGTGGCGCCAGAAGGAAAAATTATAGTGGTGGGACTCCTCGCCGGCCTCACCGCCACCGTTACCATCGGACTGCTCATCCACAAAAACATACAAATTGAGGGCATGAGCGTCAATAACTTCAAGGCTGAAGAAGCGCAGGAGGCATGGAAGCAAATCGTTGTCTTGTACGCCGAGAATCATCATCGGCCACCCATCAGCAAGGTGTTTCCCTTCGAGCAAGTGCAGGAGGCCTTCGCGCATCTTCTCTCCGGCCCCATGGGCAAGGTGGTGGTGCGCTGCAAGGAATAATTTTACCCCTCTTGCATTTCTTCGGCGTCTACTGAAAGCGCCTTGATGCCGATATGCAGTCCTGCCATGACAATGGCAACTATGGGCGATACCAGATTGAAGAAGCAGAAGGGCAGGTAGGCGAAGGTGGCGACACCGAGGACGCTGGCGGCGAATGCGCCGCAGGTGTTCCACGGCACAAGCACGGAGGTGAGCGTGCCGCCGTCTTCAAGGGCGCGTGACAGATTGCGCGCATCAAGTTTGTATTTCCTGAATGCGCCGCGATACATGCGCCCTGTCAATACGATGGCGAGATACTGTTCCGCCACAAAAATGTTAAACAGAATGCTTGTGATAACAGTGGCGCCGACCAGGCTGCCCTTCCCCCGCACCCAGACGAGTATTGCCCGGGCAATGCGCGGCATCATGCCGGTGGCCTCCATGGCGCCGCCAAACAGCATGGCCGTCATAATCAAGGCGATTGTGTCGTACATGCCCGCAAGTCCGCCGCGCGACAGAAGCGCGTCCACAACTTCATGACCGCTTTCAAGGGAAAATCCTTCATAGGCCGTCATAATCAACAGCACATAACGTTCATGCCAGGCCATGAGATTGCCCTGCTCATTAATAAACTGCATCGGCTGAAAGATCAGCGCCGTGGCCGCGCCCAACAATGCGCCGGTAAGCAGCGCGGGTATGGCGGGCGTCCCGCGCGCCGCCATGACAATCACCAGCGCGGGCACAAGCAACAGATACCAGCGCACGGAAAAACTGCTTTCGATGCCCGCAAGAATGGTCGAAACCGAGGCGTCGCTGAAGTCGCCGGGAGTATAGAACAAACTGATTCCCCCAAATAAAACGAGGGTGATGGCATAACTTGGAAGGGTGGTGTAAAACATGTGACGGATATGAGTGAACAGCTCGCTGCCGGCGATGCCCGGCGCAAGGTTGGTGGTGTCGGACAACGGTGACATCTTGTCGCCAAAATACGCGCCCGAAATGATGGCGCCCGCCACCAGCGGGTCGGGAAAACCCAGCGCCCTGCCGATGCCGAGCAGCGCAATGCCCACGGTGCCCATGGTGGACCAACTGCTGCCCACTGCCAGCGAAACAATGGAGCATACGATACAGGCAACCGGCAAAAACACATTCGGCGTCAACACGCGTATGCCGTAGTAAATCATGGCAGGCACAATGCCACTGAGAATCCACAGGCCGATGAGACAACCCACCACCATGAGAATAAGCACGGCTTCCATGGCCAGCACAATGGATTTTATGGCGCGGCTTTCAATGTCCCGATACTTGATTTTTAACACGCCGCGCCCCAACAGGGCGACGAACACTCCGGAAAGCAGCAACGCCATCTGATTCGGACCCGCTGACGCTTCATCCCCGAATAAATACACATTAACGCCGATCAAAGCCAGCAGCACAATGCATGGCGTAAGGGCAAGAAACAGACCCGGCCCGTTTTGTTCTGTTGATTCTGACATGACACTCTCCTCGGATGCGCTGTACTATATCGTAATTCCAGACGCGCAGTCTATATCCCGCATTTACCTTGCCGCAATTCAATTTTATAAAGCGGATATGATACCATTGGTCGTACAATCGCAAATGAACGGTGCCGGTTCATCTGTAGCCGGCATCATGTGTGATTTTCCGGATTCTTTATTTGTTTATATGTTACACAAGGACAATACGCAATGTTGGCGCGCATACAATCCAGCGCTGTAATCGGTATAGACGCATTTCAAGTGGCCATCGAGGTGGACGCGCGTCCGGGTATGTTCCGTTACCGCATGGTGGGATTGCCTGATGCGGCAGTCAAGGAAAGTGAAGAACGCGTTCATTCCGCCATCCGCAATTCCGGATTCCGGTTCCCCTCAGGCAACACAATCGTCAATCTTGCTCCCGCCGACATGCGCAAACAGGGCGGCGCCCTTGATTTGCCCATCGCGCTTGGCATTCTCGCGGCCAGTGGTCAGCTAAACGGAGCGAGGATTACGGAATACCTTGTCGCGGGCGAACTTGCCCTTGACGGCTCGGTGCGGCCTGTCACCGGCGCATTGCCCATGACCATCGCCGCGCGCGACCAGGGGTTTCGCGGCATCGTGCTGCCGGAGGACAACGTTGAAGAAGCGGGCGTGGTCAAAGATGTTGACGTCATACCCGTGAGCGATCTGCATCATGCCCACGCCTTCTTTCAGGGCGCCTGCGACATCGCGCCCTATCGCACCGATCTGTCCAAGGTGGCCGAAGAAGCCCGTGGCGGCGTTCCCGACATCAGTGACGTAAAAGGACAGGCGCACGTTAAACGCGCCCTGACCGTTGCCGCTGCGGGCGCGCACAACATTCTCATGATCGGGCCGCCGGGCACCGGCAAAACCATGCTGGCGTCGCGATTGCCGGGTATTCTGCCGGAGCTCACCTTCGAGGAAGCGCTCGAAACAACACGTATTTATAGTGTCGCGCCCACTGCAGGCGGCAGGAAAACGCTCGTTCTCAAACGCCCGTTCCGCAGCCCGCATCACACGTCAACCACCATTTCAATCACCGGCGGCGGCGCGAATCTGCCCGTTCCCGGTGAAGTCAGCCTCGCGCATAACGGCGTGTTGTTTCTTGATGAATTGCCCGAGTTCAACCGTCCCGCGCTCGAAGTGCTGCGCCAACCGCTCGAAGAGGGCATGGTGCATATTCGCCGCGCAAACTATTCCATCACGTTTCCCAGCCGGTTTATGCTGGTGGTGGCGATGAACCCCTGCCCATGCGGTTGTCGCACCCATCCGCAGAAGACATGCCGATGCAGTCCCGGCGATATTCACCGCTACATGGCGCGCGTATCAGGGCCGCTGCTTGACCGCATAGACATCCATGTGGACGTGCCGGCGCTGCGGTTCGAGGAACTGCACGGCCCGGAAACAGACGGCCCAACTTCCGAAGAAGTGCGCGCCATCGTGCAAAAAGCGCGGGACCGGCAGCGGGAGCGCGCCAATGGACGGCATGTATGGAACGCGTATCTTGACACGGCGCTCATGCGCAGATACTGCCCCTTGAACCAGGATGCCCGCGACTTGCTGGAGACGGCGGTGGTCAAAATGGGCTTCAGCGCGCGTGCCCATGATAAAGTATTGCGCGTTTCCAGAACACTCGCCGATATTGAAGGCGCTGACAACATCGAGGCGCATCACATCAGTGAAGCCATTCAATATCGTTCCTTGGACAAGGAATATTTTGTCGCCTGATCGCCGTCAGGACAACAGCCTGTTACAATAAAGCGCATAACATGAAGAAAAAAATCCAAGTGACAATCGGTTTGCTCATCGGCGTACTGCTGCTTTGGTATCTTTTCAAAGACACGGACTGGCGGGAGGTGGGGTTGATATTGCGCGCCGCCAATGTTGCATGGCTCATATTGACGCTTCTCGTCATCCTTCTGAGTTTTTTCGTGCGCGTCTGGCGCTGGGGCTATATCGTAAATCCCGTCGTTCCCGTCCCCTTCTGGCATTTGTTCAGCGCCACACAAATCGGATTCATGGCCAATTTCATATTGCCCGCCCGCGCCGGGGAAGTGATTCGGGCGCTGGCGCTCACGCGCAGCCGCAATATCCCTTTCGGCAAGACAATGGCCTTTGTCGCCGTTGATCGCGCAACTGATTTGTTCGGACTTTTCGTGGTGTTTCTGATAACACTCATGGTGTTTCACCCCGCGGAAGATGTCTATCTGCCGGAAGATTTCCGCAACCTGTACGCCGGCCCCATCTCACAAGGCATGATTCGCGGCGCCCTTTTCAGCATGACCGCCGTACTGGTTGCGGTGGTCGGCATGATGCTTTTGCTTATTATCGCGAAAGACTTCTTTCTGCATCTCTCGGACATGATTATCGGACGCGTCTCCACGCGTTTGGCCGAAATGGCGCGGCGTCTCTTCGAGCATTTTACGGAAGGCATGCATGTGCTGACATCTTACAAGGACCTGGCAAAGGCGTGCGCCGTCTCTCTTCTGCTGTGGGCAACCTTCGGATTGGTGCAGGTATGCGCTTACATGGCTTTTGATCTTGATGTGCCCTGGTATACCCCCTTTGTCATCCTGTCGTTGCTTGCAGTATTCATCAGCATCCCCGGACCGCCCGGATTCATCGGCCCCTTTCATGCCGGCATTGTGGGCGGATTGATTTTGGCAAATCCCGATGTCAACATGAACGCGGCGCGCGCAATGGCCATTGTAGGGCACTTATTCAACCTCATCCCCATTGTCATCGTTGGCGTCATTTGCCTGTCTCTCGAGCGGCTTGATCTGGGCGAACTCAAACGCCAGAGCGAGGCGATTGACAACAGCGCCGCGCCAAATTCAGACGCAAAGGAATAACCGCAAGCCTTGATGCTTGTGGTAATATGGCATGTATGCCCTGGCGCTTTGCGAGGAGATGTCATTATGCAAATACCACCTTATTGGAGCAAGGAAACCTGTACCGGCGTAGATCGGAAGGGAAACAGACGCGCTTACACCGCATGGGGTTGGTCGTTCA
>DSBB01000404.1 GCA_011046175.1 Candidatus Hydrogenedentota bacterium
CCGCCAAAACGGGCACGACGACAATTGCGGCAAGCGTCATACTTGCGGCCGCGTATGCGTTTACCGTGTTGATACCCAGCGCTTTGTTGAGTAGGGCTGAAGAAACGCATGTGGCGGGCGGCGTTTCCGAACCGTTGTATATGGATGCGCTCCGGTGGCCCTGGCCGAATTCTCAGGCGCATGAGAGCTACGCCCTCGCCTTGATGGATGAATCCCGTTTTAGCGCGGCGCGGATTCAGTTGGAACAGGCGCAGGAAGGCTTGGACACCGGCAGGATACATTTGCTTCTCGCCATTTGCTCCGAAGCGGCGCGAGATAAAACGGCGGTGAGGCGTCATGTTCGGGAATGTCTGTATCGCTGGCCGGATAATGAACACGCCCGGTCATTGGCAACCGCCCATGGCATGGAGTTTTAGTTTGCATGCGGCGAACAGGTATGATTGGTACGCGCGGCGATAACACGCCATGAGGCAAACTTGTTTACTCTGGAAGGATGTGATATGGACCGCAGGACTTTCATTAAGGGTTCGGTTGCCGGAGCGTCCCTGCTTTTGCAGCGCAGAGGTTTTGGACAAGAGAGCGGGACAATTGCGGTTGAACAGCCGATAGGCCGCATGCCGGCGCGTTCCTCCCTGGAAATCGCCGCGTCGCCCTTGTCTGTGGGTTTTGAAGTGCTGGACAGACGCGGTTTCGACCCTGTGCGGACATATCCCTTCCTCGCCGCCCTTGGCGTGAAATGGGCGCGGTGCCAAACCGGATGGGCGCGCTGTGAGACGCGGCAGGGACGTTACGACTTTTCATGGTTCGATCAGGTGGTGGATGAATTGCGTGGAATCGGCATTCAACCTTGGTTCAATGTGGGGTACGGCAATCGCCTTTATACCGCGGGCGCCCCTGATGACGCCGCGGTGGGCTGGACGCCTGTTTTTGATGAGGCGGCAATGCAGGCATGGCTGGCTTATGTCAACGCGCTGGTCAGGCATTTTGCGGAACGCGTGCTGCATTATGAAATATGGAACGAACCGAACCACGCCGGGTTCTGGAGGCCGCGCGATCCGCTCGCGGAAGATTATGTAAGGCTCGTGGAACGGACGGCGCCGGTCATTCGTGAGATTTTGCCTGAAGCGGTAATTATCGGGGGCGCGTTCGCCGGGCTTTCCGACAGATTTATCAGCGACTGTATTCGCGCGGGACTGACGGAACATATTGACGCGCTGAGTTTCCATCCTTATAGAGCCCGCCCCGAGGAAAAATACGCGGATGAGATTGGCGTCTTGCGGCGCATACTTGACAAATACAATGCAACGTGCCTTTTGTGGCAGGGGGAAAACGGATGTCCTTCCGTGGGCGGCGCGGGCAGCGCGGGCGCTCTCTCCGATCTTGATTGGGACGAAACCCGACAGGCCAAGTGGTTACTGCGCCGAATTCTTGTGGATTTACAAAACGAACTGGCGTTGACCAGTTACTTTCATACCGTTGATTTGGTTGGTTACCGCGGACAAACCAATTTCAAGGGGCTGTTGCGAGGGGAGGATTATACGCCCAAGCCTGCGTATTTCGCCTATCAGCGGTTATGCGCCTTGTTTGACGCGGAAACCAACGTGATGGCGGATTTGAAGGCAGACGAATGTGTTTTGAAATTTCCCGATGCGGAAGATACTGAAACAGAAGAAATACAGCAGGTTGCTTTTGACAGGAGGCAGAGGTTGCTATACGCGTGGTGGCGCCCCGTCTCTCTGCAAGAACCAGTGGTTGACGGCGAAGTCGCCGTGCGCCTGACGCTTCCCGATACTGTTCGTCTTGATGCGCCCGTACTGCTTGATCCCCTGTCGGGGGATGTTTTTGCCGTTGACGACGCGCAATGTTCCGGGCGTCAAATAACGTTGGATAAACTGCCGCTGCGTGATTACCCGCTATTGCTTGCCGACCGCGGGCTTATTGACGGATAAAATGGGAAACGCCCCGTCGTCATTCGTCGCGCATACCTTTCATGCCGCGGATGGCGTCCAGTTCTTCCCAGTATTTTTCCAGAGCCTCTGCGCCCGCTTCCGTGATGCTGAAGTCGGTGTGGGGAATGCGTCCATTAAAAGATTTCACCACATTCACGTAACCGGCTTTTTCCAGTCTGTCAATATGAGACGACAGGTTGCCTTTTGTCAGTCCGAGCGTATTGAGCAGGAAATTGAAGTCCGCCTCATCCACGCCTGAAAGCACGGTGAGGATGCGGAGTCGCGCAGGTTCGTGAATAGTGCGGTCCAGTTCATCCATGCCCGGCTTCCTCGCTTGTTTCACCGGGGGCGGCGTCATCATCGCCGTCTATATCGGGAATGGCGTCGCGGGTGAGCGTTTTCAGTTTCCAGAGCGCATAGCGGCTGTATATATGTCCCGCAATAATGGCAAACAAACCGTATCCAAAAATGGGCACAATAATGTTGAGCAGTTCATATTCGCGTCCAAAACGCACCGGCGCCCCATACAGCATCAGTAAGGCGTGTAATCCGTACAGCAACGGCCACAGCCAAGCCCAGAAGCCCAGCCGCTGATACAGGACCATTGCGATAAGATACGGCGTCATGTATAGGGCTGACCAGGGTTGCAGGTATTGAATATGCATATAATTAAAACTGATGAGCAACGCGCCCACAAGATGATATACAACAAGCCCTCCGCCGAGCGCAGTCAGCCAAAGCGGCAGTTTTTCCTGCTTGTGAATGCCCGAATAGGCCACATAGCCCTCGCGCCCGTAAAGGCGGTTGGTAATACTGGATATCAGATGCCCGCTCCAGCGGGACAGGGAGAACCATGCGAGGGCCAACATGGAGAGTACCATCATCGCCACGGACAGCGTGAACAACGCCTGACTTTCACGCTTGTGCGCCAGCTGCGTCAAACTGGCGGCAAGGCCAATGATGATAACCATAAGGACAATGAACACCCACTGCACAAGAAAGGAGATAGTCCGGTTTTGTGCATAACGCCGTGTCCAGCGAACGATCTGCCTGGGATCGTTTCGCCGTGGCTTTTCCTTCTTCTGCGTGTCCATTTGGCATACTCCCGGTAATTTCGCGTGCGACCATCACACGGCGGATTCTCCTATCATACCAACCCGCTTCCCGCAAAACAATTATCGGCAGGTCTATTCAAAATAGTCCATTTCATAATCTCCGATGAAGATCGGCTGACCTGTCCGCGCGCCCATGCGCTTCAACGCCTTGAATACGCCCATCTTTTCGAGACGTCGCTGCAAGTGGGAGACCGCCTCCTCATTCTCGAAGTCCGTCATGGCAACCGCCTGCATGGGCTTGTCGCCTGTGATGCGGAATCCCGCGGCGGTGGTCTTAATCTCGAAGGGCGGCGTAAACGCGTATTCCCGTTGTGGCGCGATTGCTTTTGCCGCTGTTTCAGCCTCTTGTTCCGCCTTCCTTACCGCTTCCACCGTCTGCCATAGCGCCTCAAGCAACGGCCGCGTTCCTTCGCCTGTGGCCGCGGAAATGCAATGGGCCGGCTGCGGCAGGCATGCCTCAATCTGCTCATAGCGGCTTCGGCATTCGGGAATGTCGGCCTTGTTAAAAACATATCGCCGCGGACGCGAAGCCAGGGTTCCGCTATACTGCGCCAGTTCATTCTCGAGCACATGCACAGAGGCAACAGGATCGTCGTCGCCCAAATCCACCAAGAAAAGAAGCGCCCGTGTTCTTTCAATATGCCGCAGAAATTCATGGCCGAGCCCTTTGCCTTCCGCCGCGCCTTCGATAATGCCGGGAATATCGGCGACCGTAAGCGTCCTGTGATCAGACAGTATCGCCACGCCCAAATTGGGCGCCAGCGTGGTAAAGGGATAATCGCCGATTTTGGGCTTTGCCGCGCTTACCACAGACAGCAAAGTGGACTTGCCCGCGTTTGGCAGGCCGACCAATCCCACGTCGGCTATTAACTTCAATTCGAGCAGATACTCTTTTTCTTCGCCCGGTTCTCCTTTTTCGGCAAAACGGGGCGCGCGATTGGTGGCAGTGGCAAACCGAGCATTGCCGCGTCCGCCGCGTCCGCCCCGCGCGGCCAGCCATGTTTCTCCTTCTTCGGTGAGATCGGCAAGCGTATCCCCCGTTTCATAATCATGTATCGCCGTGCCCAAAGGCACCTCGATATAGGTGTCCGCGCCATTCTTTCCATGCCGATTCTTGCCTTGGCCGTGAATGCCCCGTTTTCCGACCCAGTGCGCATGGAATCGCAAGTCAAGAAGGGTTCCCAGCCGCGCCGTGGCGACAAAATAGACATTTCCTCCATTGCCGCCGTCACCGCCGTTGGGGCCGCCCAGCGGCACGTATGCCTCGCGCCGGAAACTGCAACAACCGTTTCCGCCCGCGCCGCTGGTTACCTTTATGCGTACTTGGTCTACAAACATGTCCCGTTCCGTTGGATTTCCGCTGGTAACGCAAAAAAGAACACCCCCAGCGGATGTGAGGGTGTTTGTGCTTATAATTGAATGTTGCCGTTATTCGCCGTTGACAGGAACGATGTCCACACATTTGCGTCCGCGCTTGAAATATCTGAATTGGACCACGCCGTCTTTAAGGGCAAACAAGGTGTGATCGTTGCCCACACCGCAATTAACGCCGGCATGCAATTTTGTGCCGCGCTGGCGCACAATGATATTGCCCGCGCGCACGTTTTCGCCGCCGTATCGCTTGACACCCAACCGCTGTGCGTTGCTGTCGCGGCCGTTGCGTGAACTGCCGCCCGCTTTTTTGTGAGCCATGTCCTAATCTCCTGTTTACATTTTGATTTCGTGAACGCGAATAAGCGTGTAGCCTTGGCGGTGTCCGTTCATCCGCTCATAGCCCTTCCTGCGCTTCTTTTTGTACACGCGTATCTTCTTGTCTCTTCCGTGCCCTTCAACCTGCGCGACAATCCTGGCGGACTGCAACGCCTCCGGCGTGGCCACCACATCGGCGTCATCCGTGACGATCATCTTTACCGAGTCAAACTCGACACGGTCGCCCACATGTTGCTCAAGTTTTTCGACCCGCAGCAACGAGTTTTCCGTCACCTTGTACTGCTTGCCGCCTGTCATCAGAACTGCATACATTTTTTATTCTCCAATACTGCGTTTCCTGTCGAAACGCGTTTTCATCATTTGACGCGCGCCGAAAACAACGCCGCCGCCGCGGCCACTTCCGCGCTTGCCGAAAGCGAGGCCATATAGCTCGACTTCGGGTTTCTCGGCGAAGGGCGATTCCGCATAATAGTCGTCATTTCACCGAAGGGCCCCGTCGCATGAATCTCATGCGTATTGGTCGTTGCCGTCGGATCGGCCACAATGCGCACGCGCGTATTATCCGGTCCGATGCCGGCAAGGCTCAACGCCGCGGCCACGTTCACATTCGCCGGAAACGCTTTTACCGCTTCGCTGGCGGAACCCTCAAAAACGGTCACCAGCTCCGTAATATGCTCAACATCAATGTTGCGTTCCAGCAAATAGGGCGCGCCCGCCAGTCCACGCGGCGGCTTGCGCGTCGTAAGCGTCACGGAATCCAATCCCGCCTGCATTGCGGCGCGTATTCCGTCAATGCCGCAGATGGCGCCTGTCGGAATCCACACATGCACACGGTTGTTCCGCGCTTCGTCTAATAGCGCGGGCTGTGCCATCAGCCCGCCCACGCTCATTATCAGGCAATCCACATGATGACGAATTGCCGCTGCGAGCACGTCGGGCACCACAGACGCCACGGCGCATTCGGCCACGTAATCCACGGCGGCCACAGTTTCATCCAACGTCAAAATGGACGCATTCAACTCGTATTCGCCGCGCAAGGCTTCCGCCTTTGCGTGGTCAATATCATTCAGCGCCACCACTTCCGCCGGAATCGCTTTTTCGCGAATGGCTATGCAAATATCGGATGCGATGTTGCCGCAACCGACAAGACCGATTTTCATTTTGGCCATGAGGCCTCCAAGACAAATTAGATACTCATCCCCCTCTCAGTATGGATGGAACGCAGGTTCCGCCACCAATCAACGCCAAACCACCTGATTATGCCCTGCGGAAAATCACTGCTTTCAAGGGCGAAATAATAACAAAAACCGGGCTGTCATGTCAAAGAGTCGTTGCTCCGTTTTTCGCGGGCGCAGGAGAGACCATGCCCCGTCGGCAACGCTTCAACGATTTTTTGCCCGAGCGCATGCGCTGTCCAAAGCAGCCTTGAGCGATTCCGGTTGTTGTGAACCTATTATATACCTGCGATTGTCGTTCATAATCAACAAAACCCCTTTGTCGCCTTTGGCGTTGAAAAACCAAGTGGAATACCCATCGTATCTGCCGTAACGCCAACCCCAACCGCCTGCGTCACGCAACGGGCGGTAGACCACCACGCGCACTTCTCGAATGCAATCAAGTGAGATTCGCTCCCACGTTTTCCAAAGCATGGGGAAAAGTATGCCGAAACGTATCTGAAGCCGATTTTCACTCACCAACGTATGCATGCAAAGGACGTTAAGGCAAAGGGGAACAGCTGTTGCAATAATCAGTGCAACGACAATTTCATGCATGGAACGTTCCGCTTGCATCCAGTCGTGATCAAATGCAAACGGAAACAAACCGCTGATTGCCACGCCGAACAGAACAAAATAAACCCATTTGGCGAAGTGTTGCCGTTCGTAAAAAAGGCGCTTCTCCTTCAAGTTGTCAATAGACATGACATCATCTCCGTCGCCTCCACGTGTAGTTTTCAAACCGTCCGTCCCTGACTTTCCTGCCTATACTACTTGTTGGACTTATCTGAATCCGAGTCTGCGGGTTTTGCCAGCGATGCCATCAATTCCGAAAAAACGGAGTTGCGTTCCGCGCGCGCCTTGTTCGCTTTTTCGAGCGCCTCGGGATTTGGCCCTTCTTCTGCTTCCGCTTCAGCGGCGCCTTTGACGCTTTTGTCCTTTTGTGCGGCGGATTTCTTTTTGTGCGCCGCTTTCGGCGAAGCCTTTTTGGCGGCGGGCGCCGTCTTTTTCTTTTTTACAGTCGTCTTTTTGGCTGTAACGGCTTTTTTGGGGGCCGCCGCGGTTTTCTTTTTCGCAGGCGTTTTTTTCTTTTTTGCAGGCTTGGAAATTTGCGCGTTCTTTTCTTTCGGTTGCGGCAGCATGGACGCGTCCGGCACGCTGTCGTCCGGGGCTTCTGTTTCGGGAACGGACCCTTCAGACAATGTTATATGGTCATAGGCAGTGCCGGACAGGATTTTGGCGCGTTTTTCATCGGATATTGCGCCCGCGCTGACGCGTTCAGCCTCCTCCTTGAGGGCGCTGCGCACAGGACATGGGTGCGCGAGCAGCCATTGCAGGATGGGTTCAAATATCTCTTTGTCGGCTTCTTTGCTGAACGCCAAATCACAGTGACTGTAATCTTCGGCGAACCCATGCTCTTTGCTGCATACAACCGCTTTCTTATCCCGATTCTTGATATTGCCAAACCATTGAACAGCCCG
Organism: Candidatus Hydrogenedentota bacterium; assembly: GCA_011046175.1. Lineage (GTDB taxonomy): Bacteria > Hydrogenedentota > Hydrogenedentia > Hydrogenedentales > CAITNO01 > SLFT01. Next base: position 7,470 of record DSBB01000404.1, read on the forward strand.
CTCAACGTTGATAAAGGGGTCCTTGGCAGCGAAAAACGCCAGCAACGGCACGGGAAATTCAGGCATTTGCGCCGTAACATCCAACGAGCCGTCCGCCAGTTTGTATTCCTTCATTGTGAGCCAATGCCGCACCTGCCGCATGAGCAACGGCAGGGGGTCTTCAAGCATGTTGATGAAGTGGCCGGCGGTGATGTTGTCCGGCAGGTTCTTATGGTTAATAGGGAAGGCGCAGGAACCCAGCTGCAATGCCTTCACGATTGGAACAATCCCCCGAATCAGGTTTCCCGCGATAACAGGAAACTTCTCGCCAAAGGCAAGAAGCCATGCGGGGACTTCTCCGGCTGCGTCTGAAAAATCAATGGGGGAGCCAAGGGTTACGCCTGAAGCGATTTCATCGCCGCCGGTGTCAAGCGCATAGGCATACAACAGCATGCCGCCCATGGAATGGCCGATCCAATGCAGTTTGGAATAATTGGTAACCTTCAGGATATGGGCGATAACGGATGGAATATCATCTCGGAAAAAATCCTCCATGCGCACGTCGTCCCGCGTCCGTTCGAAAGGCGGCTGTGAGGATCGGCAGCCGCGCAAATCAACCGTCCAGCAGTCATATCCCTTGTCGCGCAGGTAGTCTACCAGGCAGCCGTTTTCGGGGCTGGTGAAATTGTTCTGGTTCGCCCCCATGCCATGCACGAGCAGCACCGGCTCGCCGGCGGCGCGGCTTTTGCGGTATCTGCATACGCGTAGCATCCATAGATCATCCGTGCGCACAAAAAACACTTCATTGGTGCGGATAGTCTCGGGATACAAGGAAGTGAGCAACAACGTGTACAGCGCAATCAAAAGCGCGATTCCCACTATGATGACGATGGCAACCAATATTCCTATCATTGCAGTCTCCTTCTCTCACTGGTGCGACAGTTGGTGTTGCCAACAGTTACTTACGCGTCCGAAGTCCGTCGGCTATCTCCTGTGCAAGTTTACCACTAATACCGGGGACAGCGGCAAGTTGCTCCACATTGGCGGCGCGAATCCTTTGCACCGAACCAAACGATTTGAGCAATGCCCGGGCGCGGGCCGGCCCTATGCCCGGCAACTCTAGCAGCGCCGTGGCGAAAGCGCTTTTCTTTCGTTTGAGCCGGTGATATGTTATGGCAAAGCGATGCGCTTCATCGCGAATGCGCGCCAGCAGCCGCACCACGGCGCCGCCTTGAGGCGGCACAATGGGATTCATACGATTGGGAATGTAGAAACGCTCATGGGCGGCAACGCCGCGACCCGTCGCCCTTGCCTTGGCGATGCCGACGCACGGCAGCGACTCGAGCGCCAGCGTTTTCAGCGTTTTGACCGCCACGCTCAGGTGTCCCTTGCCGCCGTCTATGAGCACAAGGTCCGGCAGTTCGTTTTCTGCGATTGCCCGACTGTACCGGCGCCGCAACACCTCCCGCATGGCGCCGAAATCGTCCTGTCCGCCGCTGTCTCTAATTTCGTACCGCCGGTAGCGCTGTTTGACAGGCTTTCCATTTTCAAACACCGCCATTGCCGCCACCGTTTTATTTCCCTGAATTGTGGAAACGTCAAAACACTCGATGCGCCGGGGAAAACCGCTCAAAAGAAACAGCGCCTGTATTCGCTCCAAAGCATCCTGCAAGGCCTTTTCCGCCCCGCGTTTTTCTGTAAACGCCTGTTTGGCGTTTTTGTTGGCCAGTTCCACCAGAGACTTTAAGGCGCCTTTTTGCGGGCGTTTTATGATGATTTTTGCGCCTTTTTTCTCGCTTAACAGATCACTGAGTACCTTCTGTTCTTCCAACTTCACCGGCACGAGGATTTCCTGGGGGATCACCGGCGCGCTGCCGTAATATTGCAGCAGGAATGAACTGAATAATTCTGGTATGGGCGCCTCGATATGGTCAAACGAAAATGAATTACCGCCGATCATCGCATTGTTTCTGTAATACAACACCTGAATTTCCATGAATTGCCCCTCCAGACAATACCCGAAGACATCCTTGTCTCGCGCGCCGGTGCGCACAATTGCGCGTTGCGGGGCCACAGTGACCTCCAAATCATGCAGACGGTCGCGGACAAGGGCGGCCTCCTCGAAACGCATCTGTTCGGCCAACTCACGGATGCGATCCCGCAATTCGCCCTTGAGTTCTGCGCAGCGTCCTTCGAGTATTAACAATGCCTGGTTCACCTGGCGGCGGTAATCGTCTTCGTTTATCAGGCCGACACAAGGCGCAAGACATTGCTTGATCTGGTGGTAGATGCATGGGCGCGCGCGGTTGTGCATGACATGGTCGGAGCATACGCGCAGAGGAACAAGCCGCTGCAATTGTTTCATGGTTTTGCGCGCCGCATGGGTGTCATGATAAGGACCGAAATAACGCGCGCCGTCATTTTTATGTTTACGCACAACCATCAGCCTCGGGAACGGTTCATTGGGATTAAGGCGTATGCTGATGTAGTTCTTATCATCGCGCAGCCGAACATTGTAACGGGGCTTATGCGTCTTTATCAGGCTGTTTTCAAGCAGCAGCGCCTCTTTCTCCGACGCCACCACCAGAAACTCGACATGCGCCACCCGGCGCATCAAATACTTCACGCTGTACCTGCTGTCCGTATCATTGGTATAATTGCGCAAACGCGCTCTCAGATTCCGGGCCTTGCCGACATACAATACCTTTCCGGAAGCATCGCGCATTATGTAACAACCCGGTTCAGCGGGTGCGTTGCTGACGGGTATTGGGTCGGCGCGCTGTTTGTCGCGGGAACAAGCCATCCTTAATCAACCTTTAACAAAGCCACGGCATAATGTATTACAAGACGCCGCGAATAAGCGTTTGCATCTTGTACATCAAATGCCATTGCCCAAAATAAGAAGTTAAACCGCGTGAAACGCTTCACCCGACGTCATTACGGAAAGGACGCAGCCCGAAGCGGCAATCCGGTCCATCCGGATTGCGTCGCATCGCTCGCAATGACGATGGTCGTGAATTTCTTTTTCTTGATCATGGAAAATGTCCGATAGGTCGCTAAAATACGCGTGTTTGCCGTAATTGTACCGC
>DSBB01000325.1 GCA_011046175.1 Candidatus Hydrogenedentota bacterium
CGGTAATCTTGCCGCCGGAGTATTCCAGGAACCAGCGGAAATTGTAAATCCAGCGGTTTGTGTTGAAGGGACGGTGTTCCACCCAGCCTTGGTGCCAGTCCCAGTCAACCTCATACTTACTCATATCGCCGTCGCCCATGGTAATGCCGTCCAGATTGGTGTTGTCGTGCGACCACGTCTCAACGCGTGACACTTTTCCGATGTGCCCGTCCCATATCAACTGGACCGCCTCTTGGAAATGAGCGCCGCTGCGTTGCATATTGCCCCCTTGAAAGACGACATTATTCCGGCGCACCGCCGCGACCATGGCGTTGCCTTCCTCGATGGTGGTGCTCAACGGCTTTTCACAGTAGATGTCCTTGCCCGCGTCCGCGGCGTGAAGGGTACACAGGCAGTGCCAGTGGTCCGACGTGGCAATGACCACGGCGTCAATGTCCTTGTTTTCAAGCAGTTCACGGAAATCATGATGGCGGGCGAAGTCCTCGAATTTTTGGGAAACCATCTGCGCGCCGCGTTCGAGATTCTTGCTGTAGCAGTCGCATAGGGCGATGGGCTGCAAATCGTCGCGCTGGAGCACGAACCCAAGGTTGGCGCGTCCCATGCCGCCCGTGCCGATATGACCGGTCAGTATCTTTTCGTTGGCGCCCATCACCGACGCCGGCAATATGGATTTGTAAACCGAGGCGTGGGCCTTCTTGGCGGCAAACCCTGCGAGGGCGCCTGCGCCTGCGGCCCGGATGAAGGTGCGGCGATTCATGGCGCCGGCGCTTTTTTCACCTGTACGTGTGTGTGTTGAGTCGGACATGCTGTGACCTCTCCTGGATGGTTGAAAATGAAATGAAATAAAATAAACAAATTCTATCTGTTGCGTGGCGGCTTGTCCCAAGTCAAAACCCGCAGCCGTTTATATGGTACCCAATTGGACTGGTCAGTTCAATGGACGGTTGCATCCGCATTTTCGTAAAAGACCATGTTTTCAGTTTTAAGGTCGTCGTAGAACTTGGCGAAAGCGACCATCATATACGGGAATACCCACAGGGCGGCAATGCCGAGCGTAACCACGCACAGCAGTGACCATCCGATAAACCGCAACCCGAGGCAAAAGAATTTCCACTTGTTGCCGTACATCATTTCCTTGCTTTTGGTAATGGCCTCCAAGGGGCCAATGTCCCTGTTTTCCGCGATAATGAAAAAGGTCATTGCGTAGGAAAGGGACGCTATTATCCCCGGAATGATCAGCAACAGCGCCCACAGGATGACAAACAAGGCTTGGAGAAGATAGGCGCACAAGCCAACGAGGAACCGATCAAACCCGCTGAATAATTGCGATACCTCCGCTTTTTGGCCGCGCGCGAGCGCCAGAAAAAACGTTGACAAGCCGATGGTCAATGCGCCGCGTATGACGTGGTTGACAATCGTGCCGATATAGGGGATAAACTCCAAGCCAAAACCTATCAGAAAAAACACCGCTGTGGCGCCTGCGGCGACGCCCCAGCGTCCTTCCAGAGACCGTCTCGCCTGCGCCATCAGCTCCTTGTTTTCAGTGGTGGAAAGCGTATTCATTTTCTTGTCCTTTCTGCCGTATTGATGCTTGCGAAAACCAATTTCGCCGGCCCAACCATGCCTGATAGTACACCAGAAAGCGTGTTTATATGCAATTCCGGCGCAACAGAAATCCGATGAAATATTCGGGTTAAAGCGGTGAAGCGCTTTGCCTCGCCTGCTGCAATTTTGCAAGATGGATGTGCAACACGGCAATATCCGCGGAACGCACGCCCGGAATGCGCGCCGCCTGTCCGAAATTCACCGGTTTGATTTCCTTCAGTCGTTGTTTGCTTTCACGGGGAAGACCGGGGATGCTGTCGTAGTCCATTGCGTCGGGAATGCGCAGGTTCTCCGCTTTTTTGAAGCGCTCAATCGTTTTGGCTTCACGTTCCAAATAACCGCCATACTTGACGCGAATCTCGATTTGTTCCCGCGCTTCAAATTCATACTGCTCCGGCGGCGGACATACGCGCCACAGCTGTAAAAGCGTTATACCGGGGCGGCGCAGCATTTGTTCCGCCGATTGCGGGGCCGTCATGGGCGCTTCGCCGCATTCGCGCAACAGATTGTTGACAGCGTCCGCGGGGACAATAACGGTTTCGCGCAGCCGCGTCATTTCTTTTACGATGCGCGCTTCTCTGTCGCGGATTCTGTTGAGTGTTTCGTCTCCGGCAATACCATAATGGGCGAGCCGAACATCGGCATTGTCGTGGCGCAAATGCAACCGGTATTCCGCGCGCGACGTAAACAGGCGATACGGCTCCATCACACCCCGTGTGACAATATCGTCCACCATCACGCCGAGATACGCTTCGTTGCGGCCAATCAGCAGCGGCGGCGCGTTGTCCAGCAGGCGCATGGCGTTGAGCGCGGCGTACAGTCCCTGCCCGGCGGCCTCCTCATAACCCGACGTGCCGTTGATCTGTCCCGCATGAAAAAGGCCGCGTACGCGCTTGGTCTCAAGCGTAGGTTTGAGCGATGTGGGTTGGATAAAGTCATACTCCACTGCGTAGCCGGGACGGATTATTTCCGCCTCCTCCAATCCCGGGCAACTGCGCAGCATGTCCTGTTGCACGTCCTCGGGCAGGCTGGTGGAAAGGCCGTTCACGTAATACTCCGCAGTCTGAAGCCCTTCAGGTTCCAAGAAAAGATGATGGCGCGGTTTCTCAGGGAACTTCACAATCTTGTCTTCGATGCTGGGACAGTACCGTATGCCGATGCCCTCGATGCGACCCGAGTACAACGGGCTTCTGTCCATGTTTTTTTGGATGATGTCGCGGGTTTCTTCCGTGGTGTGGGTCAACCAGCAGGACGCCAGATTGCGGTCGAATCCCTCGATGGGCGTATAAAAGGAAAAAGGGCGGGGAGGCGCATCGCCCGATTGCTCTTCCATGGCGTCAAAATTGATGCTGCGCTTATGGATGCGGGCGCAGGTTCCCGTCTTGAGTCGTCCCACGTCAAAACCGAACCGACGATACGCCTCGCCCAGCCGGTTCGCCGCCGCCGCGCCGCCGCGCCCCCCGGCGACCGTGGTCATGCCGTAGTGCAACAACCCGCGCAGAAACGTGCCCGCGCAGACAATCACGACGCGCGCCGAAATCTCTTCGTCAAACGCCGTCCTTACGCCCGCAATTTCGTCGTTGACGATTATCAGGTCGGTCACTTCCGCTTGTTTCAAGTACAAATTGGCCGTGCTTTCGCAGACGCGTTTCATGTCCTGTTGATAGAGAAAGCGGTCCGCTTGGGCGCGGGGCGAATGCACGGCGGGGCCTTTGCTGCGGTTCAGCATCTTGAACTGGATGCCCGTGCGATCAATGCAACGCGCCATTTCCCCGCCCAGCGCGTCAATCTCACGCGCGAGCTGCCCTTTCGCCACGCCGCCGATGGCCGGGTTGCACGACATGCGCCCAATGTCGTCCAAGTTCATGCCTATCATCAGGGTGCGCCGGTTCCCGCGCGCGCATGACAGCGCCGCCTCGACGCCGGCGTGCCCGGCGCCAACAACGATTATGTCAAAATCCCTGTTCATCATGATGGTTCAGAAATGAAATGCTTTCTTCAGGTACAACCCTTCTTCAGCGCGTCCCTCATACTTGATCTTACCCTGTAGGATGGTCATCTCGATGCGTTTCTTTTTCAGCAGAATCGCCGCCCACAGACCCGCGTCAATCTCCACGCTCAAATCTGTTTTCTCGGGCGAGGCGTCGGTTCCCACGGTCAACCGGCCGCAGTCAAAGTGAAACACGTAACGTCTTGTCCCGTTTCCAGGCAGACCGGTCAACGTAAGCGAAATCACGCATTGCCAGTCAGGAACGGCGGAACCGTCGAATCGGTCTATCAGCGACGCCGTAAGCGGCTCCGCCTGCGGCGCGTATTTGTCCGTGTCGCCGCCAAGCCAACCGAACCGTGGCGTACGCGGCGCCACGATACACGATTTTCGCTCGCGGCGGCGACGCAGCAAGTTGACAATGGACGGGAATGGATGCTCCAGTTCGTCGAGATATACCTCGCGCCGCCGTCGCGCCGACTCCATCACAGCAAGGGCGAAGCGCAGCACCTCGTACCCCTCGTCAAAGGTAAGGGATGCCTTCACGCCTTCCGTGACCACATCAACGAAATGGCGTCCCGCATTGACAAAGGCCTGGCCCCAATCCGTCTCCATGTCGCCGAAATGCGTCCACTGCCTGCCGTCAAACAGGCTGACCGGGGGCGCGTCCATGAGGTCGCCGGTGCCGCGGTTGATTTGAAGGATGCCGCGCGAACCGACAATATGATACAACTCGTCATTCGAGTAATAGCGCGTGGGGATGGGCAGGTCATCGGCAAATAGAAAATCACATGCGCCGTAACGTTTGTTGCCCTTGTGTTTCCACATCACCGTGGCGGGAGTGTCCAGCACGCCGTCCGTGCTGTCAATCCATGCGCACACCCGCGCCACATCGCCGAGCAGATACCACACAGTCGCCCACTCGTGATGGCCGTGGTCGAAGGTTTCAAGCCCATAGCCCAGCCCTGCGATGCGCGTCTGCTGCTGGTATGTGGAAGGCGGCACGTCCCACCCGCCGCGCGGACTTGCCACGTAGTCGAAACGCATGCCCGCCGGTTCGCCGATGGCGCCCGCGTCAATCAACTGCTTTGCCCGGACAATGGGCGGATAATGCGCATAAATCTCCGTAAGCTGAAACTTAACGCCCGCCTTGTCCACGGCGTCCTTGATGCGCCGCGCGCTTGCGAGATTCAATGTCATTGGCTTCTGACAGGCAATATGCTTTCCCGCCTGCGCCGCGGCGATTGCGATTGCCTCATGGGTATCATAAGGGGTCAGGATTTCCACCGCCGAGATGTTCGGATACTCGAGCATGTCCTGATAGCGGGAGTATGCTTTTTCCGCGCCCCACTGTTTGCGGCGCGACTCCGCCTTGTCTTCTTCTGCGTCGCAAACGGCATATAGGCGCGCCTTGTCATAGTTCGCATAGGCGCGGGCATGAAGCTCGGCAATACAACCGCAGCCGATGAATCCGATATTGGCCATGCAACTATCCTCACTGTTAACGCGAACGAAAACACAATACCATGACGGCCTCTTCAGAAGACGAACGGGCGAGGCGTAAAATACCGCCGTTTCGTGCGCTTGAAAGCGCCCGGTGGATGTTACTGTCCGGCTGCGTCGTTGACTTCGGGCGCAGACGCCGCATCCGGCGCCGGCGAGCTATTCTCGGCGGACGCCGCGGGCGCGTGCGGTTCAAAAACGATATCCATATCGGGCAATGCCTGCACGGGCACTGCGACAATTCCTTCTTCATCCCGCTTCTTAATCGCGTTGATGGCAACCGTTATCATGTCCCGCAGATTAGAATCGGTCTCGTCCTCCAGACAGGCTTCCAAATCAGGAAGCGCCTCTGTTGTCCCGACCTGTTCCAGTATTTTGATCGCCCGCAAACGCGCCTGCGGGCTGAGTCCTTTCTTTTGCAGCGCTTCCTGAAAAATACGGAGATTGTTGATAACCATCGAATCCGGCATGCCGAGGATTATCTCGTCCCGGTCGCGGACGGGGGTTTCCGGATTGTCCCAAAGCTGCAAAGATTTCTCCAACGCCTCGGGTACGCCCTTTCTGAGCATCGCTAATACGGCGACCTTGCTCACGTGGCTGTCTTCATCATGCATTAATTCGTTTATTCTGAAAAAAGCGTCCGCTGAAATCGTATTGTTTAGCAGGTTGACGGCGCAACCGCGCGTAACCCTGTCATGTTCCGCCTCCGTAAGCGGCAGCAAACGCGGCGCGTGACTGTCGTTTATGTGGGGACCAAGCGACGCAACAGCAAGTATTTTTGCCACCGGCGTTGCGTCCGGCGCTTCAATGATTTTGAAGAACGGCTCGAGTCCTTCCGGGCCCTTCAGCGCCATTGTATTGGCAATTTCCAAGGCCCGTTGAAAATCAACCTCCCCATAATCCTTGGCCGCCTGGCTACGCCATTCGTCCATTAGACTGTCAAGGCGACTGGCATCTTCCGAAGGCTTGACGGCAATGGGCTTTACACCGCAGGCCATCCCCAAAACAACCAAACAAACAACTGCCCCGAACAGTAAAACGGGTTTTATCATTTCTTGAATCCTCAATTGTTTCCGGCATTCAAACATGTTCCGCGATTATACGCTGTTGCGCTTGATAAAGTTTATCATAACGATGTCGCCTAAGACGACCTGCGGAACGTTGTGGAAAAGGTCGCGTCACGCCGACCGGTTTTGATGCGCGCCCCCTTTCGTCAGCAGTGGCCCGCGGCGGGAGCAACAGAAATCCGGTGAAATATTCGGGTTAATTTGCGTCGGTGTGGCGTTGGGGGTATCATGTTACAAAGGCATGGTGGCGTTTTGCCTGAATTCCCACAGAAGAGGGTTGCCGTCTTGGACAATGAAATATCACTACAATCCCTGATTGAAGACGTTATGATGCTGGCCAAAAAAGAAGCCAGGGGAAAACCGCCCAAGGTGCATTTATCTGAAAGAACCGCGGAATTGCTGCTCGCCATAGGCGAAAAACCGGAAGCGCGCGAAGTTGCGCCGGCGTCAGCCGCTCCAAGGGAAAAGCGGGACCCCGTCGCGGCAGAATTATTTCCCTCGACGGGGGAAACGGCAACGGTTCTGCGGGAATTGGGCGGGGAGGACGGCGAAAGTAATCGTAATAGAGAATCCGAACTGGCGCTTATTGCGGATGAGGTGATGACATGCGCAAAATGCCCGCTGGCTGCGCAGCGAAAACGGCCGGTTCCCGGCGAAGGCCACCCGCGCGCTTCGTTGGTGTTTGTGGGCGAGGCGCCAGGAGCGGAGGAAGACCGCACCGGCCATCCCTTTGTCGGCCGGGCCGGAAACCTGTTGACGGATATTATCGTTAAGGGCATGAAAATGAAACGGGACGACGTGTTCATTTGCAATGTGCTCAAATGCCGGCCGCCCAACAACCGTACGCCGAATCCGGAGGAGGTGGCTCAATGTGAGCCTTATCTGTTGCGGCAACTCGAAGTTATACGTCCCAAGGTGATTTGCGCCCTCGGCGCCACGGCGGCGCAGACCCTGCTCAAAACAAATGAATCCATCAAGCGGCTGCGCGGGATATGGCACGACTATCACGGCATACCTTTCCGCGTCACCTACCACCCCGCATACCTGTTGCGCAATCCGACGGACAAGCGAAAAACATGGGAAGACATACAGGAGATAATGCGGCTGCTGAGCGGCGAGGTCATACCGGAATTGTGATGGAGCATACGCAATGACAAGCGCTTCGCCCTCGAATACAAATCCTCTTATGCGGGTGTTCTGGTACAATTCCCTGTTCTTTCGCGTGGTCGTTTTATGCGCCGTCTTGTTGCTGTGCCTGTTCAGTTCCGTAATCGTAATTACCCATCATTTCTTCCAGGAGGCGGCAAGGCAGATGGAGGAACAGGCGGCTGATATCGCGCACAACCTGGAAATCCGGTTCGAGGAAGGGTTCGACTCGGATTACAGCATGTTGGAAACGGAACTGAAAGACTTGTATAAAGGGGTTGACATAAAATTGGATGAACAGGATGAGGAAAGACAGGCGGCAACTTTCACAATAGAACGTTTGGGAAACGGCGGGTTTGCCCGCGTGGCCCGCGTGCCGTTAATGAACGCCGCCCAACCGGTGTTGATGACGGTAACCATGACCATATTCCCCCAGACGGAAATCCTTCGCGCATTCCGAAACCGCTATATGATGGCGCTGACGGGTGTTTTCATCGTCGCGCTTGGTTTGATGGTGTATTTCATCGGAAAAGCGCTGCGACCGCTGGTGCGTCTGTCGGAAAGCTGCGCCGCCATCAGCGGCGGCGAATTGAATATGGTGAGCACGAAAGGCATTTCCGGCGAGATTCTCGCGCTTGAACAAACCTTTAACGATATGGTGTCGAGTCTGCGCGAAAAGGAAATGATGGAAGGCAAACTACGGCAGGCGCAACGGCTTTCCGCGCTGGGCAATCTCGCAGCAGGCATCGCCCATGACGTGCGTAATCCCCTTAACGCAATCAAATTGCTTTCCAGCCATGCGCTGGACATGCTGGAAACCGATGAGCATCCCGCGGCAAAACCAATGCGCACGGTCCGAGCCGAGGTGGACAGGCTCGAGGATATTGTGTCCAGTTTTCTCTCGCTGGCGCGCGAGACGGAATTGCACCGCGAACCCCGGGAACTCGATCCGCTGTTGCGGGAATGCGTGCGCCTTTTCCAAAAGGACGCCGAAGCGCGGGGCGTGCGCCTGACCTGCGACTTGCGCGCGCCCGGACTGACGCTGCTGCTCGATCCAAAGCAATGGACGCGCGCGGTGCTCAACGTCATCCTCAACGCGCTCGAGGCCTGCCCAGAAGGCGGGCGCGTAAGATTGTTCTCACGATTAACGGAAAAGTCATGTGAAATTGAGATTCGGGACGACGGGCCGGGACTGCCGCCGGACGCCGCAGACAGGGCTTTTGACCCCTATTTTACAACAAAGCCCGGCGGCACCGGACTGGGACTGTCCATTACCCGCGGTATTGTGGAAGAACACGGCGGTTCCATCGAATTGACCAGCAGCGCGGAACTGGGGTGCCAAGTGTTGATTACGCTGCCGCTTGATGCGCGAAAAGCGTGAAACGGAGAATGAAAAATATATGAATCAACGCATACTCGTTACCGAAGATGACCGCGTTCAACGGGAAATCATCAGCGACATTCTGGAACAGGCGGGCTATGAAGTGTGTTCCTGCCCGGACGGCGCCGCAGCCATCGAGGCATTAGGCGACGCCCCCTTCGACGTGTTGCTGACGGACATGAAAATGCCGCACATGGACGGACTCGAACTGTTGCGGCATGCAAAGCAATCCGCGCCAGACCTCGATGTGGTGGTAATGACCGCCCACGCCACCATAAAAACGGCGGTGGCCGCCATCAAGGAGGGCGCAAGCGATTACTTGGAAAAACCTTTTGACAAGGATGAACTGTTGCTGGTGATGGCGCGCACCTGCGAGCGCAACGAACTGCGCCGACACAACCGGATGTTGACGCGGCTGGTGGACGATGCCGTGTCGCTGGGAAGTATCGTGGGGAAAAGCGACGCCATGCGCGAAGTGTTCGAGCGTGTGCGGCGCGCCGTCGCCGTGTCAAGCACGGTTCTTATACAAGGCGAATCGGGAACGGGCAAGGAACTCATCGCGCGGCACATCCATTTTGCGGGGCCGCGCGCGAAAAAAACGTTCGTCGTGGTGAACTGCGCCGCCATACCCGACAACCTGGTCGAGTCGGAACTGTTCGGACACGAAAAGGGCGCCTTCACCGGCGCGGAAAGCAGCCGCACAGGCAAATTCGAACTGGCGCACGGCGGCACGTTGTTTCTCGACGAAATCGGAGACATGCGCCTGGAAAGCCAGGCAAAACTGTTGCGCGTGCTCCAGGACGGCGTCATCGAGCGCGTCGGCGGCGGCAGGCCGCGCGCCGTGGACGTGCGCGTTCTCGTGGCCACCAACCGCAACCTCAAACAATGCGTCCAGGAAGGGGCGTTCCGAGAAGACCTCTACTATCGCCTCGAGGTGCTCGCCATTACCCTGCCGCCATTGCGCGATCGCATGGAAGACCTGCCTTATCTGGTGAGCCACTTCAAGGAAAAGATTGCCCGAAAACTGGGCATTACGGCGCCGGCCATCGGCCCGGACGTCATGGATGCCTTCCGCCGTTACAGGTGGCCGGGAAATGTGCGCGAACTTGAGAATACCCTCGAACAGGCGTTCATACTCGCGTCTGGCGACACTCTGCGAATGGAGGATTTGCCTGAAAAATGCCGCATGACCAGCCCGCAGGCAGGCGACATTGCGTTGCCGCCAGGCGGACTGGTATTGGAAGACCTCGAGCAGGAACTCATCCGTCAGGCGCTTGAACGTTCCGGCGGACGCATCAAGGAAGCCGCCGAACTGCTCGGCCTTACCTACAAAACCCTGCAATACCGGATGAAAAAACACGATATTGACCGTACGGCGTAGCCGTGGTGAAGGTGTCCGCATTGAAACCGCCCGCCAGATTTCATGCCGCAACAGAAATCCGGTGAAATATCCGGGTTAGCGCGTTGGTGGTTCGGCCTTTGGGCAGAGATGGCCTTGTAGGAAAGCGGTAAGGGCCGGCAGGTGGATTTCGTGGGCGCCGGGGTGTATGTCGAGTCTCGCCTGGGTTGGGACCTCGAGGTCTTGGTAAATCTGGTGGAGGTCGTCAAAAGCGCGTGATGCTACGCAGGCTCCAGATAGTCCCTGTGGCGGGGCCAATCAAAACGCGCCTGTCCATGCCACTGCCAGTCCGCAGTAACCAGAACGTGCAACACG
>DSBB01000324.1 GCA_011046175.1 Candidatus Hydrogenedentota bacterium
GTCATAACTGTTGAAGTACGGGAAGACCATCTCGAGACCCTCGCCCAGACCAAACCGCTGGTGGCGTTGGCGGAATTGATTTGGAACGCCCTTGACGCGGAAGCCACGGAAACGCGCGTGGAGTTCGTCGAAAACGACTTGCAGGGCGTCGAGACCATACGCATTATGGACAACGGACACGGTCTGCATTACGACGATGCGTTTCTTGTGTTTCGCAATCTGGGAGGTTCCTGGAAGCGGCAGGGACTGCGCACCCGCGAACGGCGGCGCGTGTTGCACGGCAAATACGGCAAGGGACGCTTTCGCGCGTTTTCGCTGGGCAGCACGGTCAGCTGGCGCTCCACATATAAGGACGGAAATGACTTTTACACATACCGGATTGCGGGCGAAGCGGCAAAACTGGGCGAGTTCGCCATCTATCCGCGCGCAGGCGCGGCAACCCAAAACGCAACGGGCATGACAGTGGAAATCGGGCAGGTGTCCGATGCGGCGGGCATGTTGCGCGGCGTAAAAGCGATGGAGGACATCACCAACCTGTTCGCCCTGTATTTGCGTCAGTACCCCGACACGCGCATTATTTACGACGGCATCCCGCTTGATCCGGGCAACGCCGAAAAGCGTTTCGCCCGGTATGCGCTTGAACCGATGGTGATGGAGAGCGGCGAACGCGTCACGGCGGAACTGGACGTGGTCGAGTGGAACATTCCCGGAAAACGAGGCTTGGTGTTGTGCGATGAAGACGGTTTCATGCGCATCAACGCGCTGCCGCGCCTCCACTTCCGCGGATTCAGCTATACGGCGTATCTGAAGTCCGCCCATGTGGCGACCCTTGACCAGGAGGGACTGCTGGACACCGGGGAAATGTACCCTGATCTCCGGCAGATGCTGGACGCCGCCAGGGCGAAACTCCGCGAGCATTTCACCCAACGCGAAGCGGAGGACGCGCAGGATGTGGTCGCCTTCTGGAAGGAAATCGGCTTGTATCCTTACGGGGACGCGCCGCGCAATGCCGCCGAAGCAAACGAACAACGCATCTTCGACATATATGCCACCCATCTGGACCGCATCTTCACTGATTTTGCGTCCGTGCCGCTGCGCACGAAACGGCTGGTGCTGCGCTTGATTCAGGAACTGGTGCATGCCGAGCCGGTGCGTGTCGCAAGCATACTTGATGAACTCATTACTTTCCCGGAAGAAGCGGAAGAGAAGATCATGGCCCTGGCGGGCGTGCATCCCGAGGAGGCGCCGGCGGAGTAGCATGGCGCTGTTGTGCAGTTGTGAGGGTGTGTATGACAGGTAGGATAAGTAGGACGAGTAGGACGGAATAGAACCAATACGCGTCCTACTTATCCTGCCCGTCCCACCTATCATACTCCTCCAACGCCTTACTGTGTAATCAATACCTCAATAGACCGGAGAATAGATATATGGCAGCCCATTATGATCACGAAGCCATTGAAACCAAATGGCAAAAGTTCTGGATCGAGAACAAAACGTTCAAAGCCGAGATAGACCACGACAAGCCAAAGTACTACGTGCTCGACATGTTCCCCTATCCCAGCGGCGACGGCCTGCACGTGGGGCATCCGGAGGGCTACACCGCCACGGACATCTTGGCGCGGTACAAACGCATGCGCGGCTTCAACGTGCTCCATCCCATGGGCTGGGACGCTTTCGGCCTGCCCGCCGAACGGCACGCCGTGCGCACGGGCGAGCACCCCGCCATCATCACAAACCGCAATTGCGACACCTTCCGCAAACAGATTCAGCGGCTCGGCTTGTCTTATGACTGGGACCGCGAAATCAACACCACCGACCCCGGTTACTATAAGTGGACGCAGTGGATTTTCTCGGTGCTCTTCGAGCGCGGCCTTGCTTATGAAGTGGAAGCGCCCGTGAACTGGTGTCCCGCGTTGAACACCGTGCTCGCCAATGAAGAAGTGAAAGACGGCAAGTACGTGGAGACGGGCGACCCGGTGGAAAAGCGCGCCATGCGCCAGTGGATGCTCAAAATCACCGAGTACGCAGAACGATTGCTGGCGGACTTGGACAAACTCGACTGGCCGGAAGGCATCAAGGCGATGCAGCGCGAATGGATCGGACGCAGCGAAGGCGCGGATGTGGAGTTCGCCGTGGCGGGTTCCGGCGAAAAATTCACCGTGTTTACCACGCGCCCGGACACGCTCTTCGGCGCAACCTATTGCGTGCTTGCGCCGGAACATCCGCTGACCCTACGCATCACTACTGATGAACAACGCGCCGCCGTGGAAGCGTACATCAAGACGGCGGAACGCAAGAGCGCCCAGGACCGCATGAAGGAAGAGGTCACCAAGACCGGCGTGTTTACCGGCGCCTATGCCGTGAATCCGGTGAACAATAAAGAGATTCCAATCTGGATAGCGGACTACGTGCTCGCAGAATACGGTTACGGCGCGATCATGGCGGTCCCCGCACACGACGCCCGCGACTACGAGTTCGCCAAGACCTTTAGCCTGCCCATCATTGAGGTTATTTCCCGCAGTTCTGGGGACAGTATAATCAATCGTGATTGCGAGGCGCAAAGCAGTCTGTCCGGCGCATACTGTCCCCAGAACTGTGAAGAAGTCTGGACCGGCGACGGCGTGCTGGTCAATTCCCAGATTCTTGACGGCTTGAACGTCGCTGACGCCAAGAAGAAAATCACCGCCTGGCTGGAAGAGCGCGGGCTGGGCAAAGGGACGGTCAATTACCGGCTGCGCGACTGGCTGTTCTCGCGCCAGCGCTATTGGGGCGAGCCGTTCCCGCTGCTGCGCGGCGAGGACGGCGTGGTGCGTGTTGTGCCCATGAAAGACCTGCCCGTGTTGTTGCCCGAACTGGACGACTACCGTCCCACCGACGACGGCATGCCGCCGCTGGCGCGCGCCACGGAATGGGTCAACACCACCGACCCGGAAACGGGCAAACCCGCCGCCCGCGAAACGAACACCATGCCCCAGTGGGCGGGCTCGTGCTGGTATTTCCTGCGCTTCTGCGACCCGCGCAACGACAACGAGGCCTTCTCGAAGGAAGCGGAAAACTACTGGATGCCCGTTGACCTGTACGTAGGCGGCGCGGAACACGCCGTGCTGCATCTGCTCTATTCGCGGTTCTGGCACAAGGTACTGTATGACGCGGGTCATGTGCATACCGACGAGTTCGCCATGAAGCTGTTCAACCAAGGCATGATCCTCGCCTACTCGTATCAGGACAAGCAGGGTAAGTATCATTACCCGCACGAAGTGGAGCGGGACGGCGATGTATGGAAACTCAAGGCGACCGGCGAGGTCGTAAACGCGCAAATCGAAAAGATGAGCAAGTCCCGCTACAACGTCGTCAATCCCGACGACGTGGTGCGCGAGTACGGCGCGGATTCCATGCGCCTCTACGAGATGTTCATGGGACCGCTCGACCGCGACAAGCCGTGGACGGAAGAAGGCGTGCAGGGCGTGCACCGTTTCCTGCGCCGTGTCTGGGCGCTCTTTGTCACGGAAGACGGCGGCATTCACAGCCGCATCGTGGAATCGGGCGGCGATGAAACCATGACCCGTGAACTGCACAAGACCATCAAAGCGGTCACCAACGACCTTGAAAACATGTCCTTCAACACCGCCATCGCGCGCATGATGGAATTTGTCAACGCCGCCATGAAGGCGGCTGCCGTCAACAAGGCGGACATGGAACAGTTCACGCTGTTGCTGTCGCCTTTTGCGCCGCATATCGCCGAGGAGTTGTGGGAAAAAATGGGACACGACACGACGCTTGCCTATGCGCCGTGGCCGGAATACGACGAGGCGCGGCTGGTGGAGAACACCATCGAGATACCGGTGCAGGTGCTCGGGAAACTGCGCGGCAGAATCGTCGTGCCCGCCGACGCCGATCAGGCCGCCATACTCGAAGCCGCCAAAGCCGACCCGAAGGTCTTGCCCCACATCGAAGGCAAAACCGTTGTCAAAGAAATCTACATCCCCGGCAAAATGGTCAACCTTGTGGTAAAATGAAGTCTCAATTGGTCAGAGATTGTGAAGATATAGGAAGTTTTGAGTGAATTTGTTTTGTAGGATAGGTAGGATAAATAGGATAAGTAGGACGAGAACAACACCCTAAAGCAATCACCGTCCTACGGGTCCTACCCATCCTACCCATCCTGCAAAACACCGGGTTGCGGGCAGCGCCCGCCTTGGATGAGTAACTGCGAAAGGTCGCATACATGCAGGCTGTAATCATGGCGGCGGGTCAGTCCACCCGCACCTGGCCGTTGACGCAGACACGCCCGAAGCCGTTGTTGCCGGTGATGGACGCGCCGTTGCTGGCGCATCAGCTGCGCGCGCTTGACGGCGTCGCCGACGAGGCGGTCATCGTCATCGGCTATCGGGGCGACATGATTCGCGAACGCTTCGGCGATTCTTTCGAGGGAATGCGCCTGCGCTATGTGGAACAGCGCGAACAGCGCGGCACCGGCCATGCGGTGTTACAGGCGGCGGAGGTAATCAACGGCCCTTTCCTTGCCATGAACGGCGACGACCTGTACGACCCCGCCGATCTCGCGCGGCTGGCGCAGCACAAATATGCGGCGCTGGCGCGTCCCGTGGATGACCCGTGCCGGTTCGGTATCTTCGACATTGACGAAAATAACCGCGTTATCGGCCTTGAGGAAAAACCGCAGCAACCCCGCTCGAATCTGGCCAACATTGGCGCGTACAAATTCGCGCCGGAAGTGTTTGACATCCTGAAGCGGACGCCGCCCTCGCCGCGCGGCGAAATCGAAGTTACCGACGCGGTGCAGGCGCTGGCGACCGAAGATGCATTTTATGTTGCCCACAGCGAAGGCTACTACCTGTCCATCGGCTATCCGTGGCATCTGCTCGACGCGAACGCCTACTGGCTCGATCATTTTCTGAAGCATGACATTCAGATCGAAATACCAGCATCGGCAAGCGTTAACGGAATAGTGCATATCGGCGCGGGCACGATTATCCGTCCCGGCGTGGTCATAGACGGGCCCGTGTACATCGGCGAGAACTGCGCGCTCGGCCCCAACTGCTGGATTCGCCCCTATACGGCGCTGGGCGCGGGATGCCGCATCGGCCACGCAAGCGAGATCAAGGCGTCCGTGTTTTTCGAGAACGCCGCCGCGCCGCATCAGAATTATGTGGGCGACAGCATCATTGGCGCGCGCGTCAACCTCGGCTGCGGCACGAACACCGCAAATCTGCGGCATGACGAACAGAATGTGCGCGTGTTGATACGGGACGCGCTGGTGGATACGGGCAGGAAAAAACTGGGCGCCATAATCGGGGACGGCGCGCACACCGGCGTCAACACGTCCATTTACCCCGGACGCAAGATAGGACCCGGACTCAACACCCTGCCCGGATGCGAGGTGCGGTTCGACCTGGTAGAATAGCCCCGCGTTACTGACTCACGTAAATAATTGGCCCCGCGCCTGCGGGCATGGTGGGCGAGGGCAGGTTGTTGGTGATGGTTCTGCCCGCAAACTGATAGGTTTGCGCCCCCTCGTTCTGTTGCGTGCGCGCCCGGAAATCAAAATCGAGTTGACCGTTGCCGTCCAGATCGCGCGTGGCAAGATAGTAGGCGCGCAGCCCAAGAATATGGTAGAGATCGCGTCCGTTGTTGTCCGTTTCCACATCCCAACCCAACGGCTCGGGCACCACGCCAAATGTATTCCCGCTCGGCCCCACGCCGATCAACACAAACGCGTCATACGTGCGCGGCGGAAATGTCAGGCGGGAAAGAACGGGGTCGCTCGAGTCCCAAATGTCGGCGTATTCCGAACCGTTGTCCAACCAGTATTTCTGCGCTTTCGAGAACTGCAGCTTGTTTACCGGTATGTAAATGAAGGGACGCCGGGTGGCGCTCAATTGGCGGTTGATTTCCTCGCCGAATACGTCTGTAACCTGGCCCGTATAACGGGGCAGGGTGGAATCAAGTTCATACGTGCCGTCCGGTTTTTTAAATCCCACCGGCGAAAATTCAAGCAGGCCGATTTGACCGTCGTTGTCCGTGTCATAGGAGGTGGAAAATTCGTCGTACATCTCCTCGTTGCCGTGATAACGCAACCGCGCCATATAGGGCATGAGATTGTAGTATTCGGGTTCCTTCGAAGCGTCAGCGGGACCGGCGAGATCATCGGCCTGCTCAAACCCCACATATCCATAAGCGGGAGGATAACTTTGATAATCTATATAGTAGGCCGTCAGCGCCATGGAAACCTGACGCAGCGCGCTGTCCATGCGCCGCATCTTGGCGCGCTCGATCATGCGCGGCCCAACGGTAAAGGTCAACGCGGCCAGAATGGCAATGATGGCAACAACCGTTAATAATTCAATAAGTGTAAAACCTCTGCTGCATGATTTTTTCATGGTTCCAATATCTCCTGCTTTTATGCTTACTGTCATCCTGAATTTATCATACCACAAAAAGCGATCCAAGCAGTAGAATTTCGGCGCTTATGGAATTTTGAAAAAAGGGTTGTCTTCGTTCCGCAAACGCCGGTGCCTTCCCGGGTTGCCGCGTATTTGGCGGAGGGGCGGTCAGGTATTGCCCGGGCGGAGGGGTCCGCCAAAGAGAATGGCCAGGCTTCCGAATACGGACGCCAGCAGGCCGAACACGGCTTCGAGCAGGTCAAACACGAAGCCGTTTACAATTTCCGCTATTCTGTCGCTGAAGCTCATAACTCGTTCTCCAGTCGCGTGGCGCGGCCTTTTTTCTGTACACTATACACTCAGGCCGCCGTCTCGTTACCCTGAACAACAATTTTCACGGCGCGCCGCCGGACGTCTTTTTACGCCGCGCTGTTCAACTTCATCTAATCAGACGAAAACAAGAAAGAATAATTCATGGAAAATACGGGCGCTTTTTCAAGATTGCGGGATCGCCTGCGCGATGTACACAACCTGCGCATGGCGGCGGCCGTGCTCAACTGGGATATGGAAGTGTGCATGCCGCCCAAGGGCGCGGCGGCGCGGGGCGGCCAGCTGGCGACGTTGGCGGCGCTTGCCCATGAGCGGTTCACCCACCCTGAAACGGGAACGCTTATTCGGCAGGCGCAGGATAATCAGGATACGTTGGCGGATGATGAGCGCGCGGCGCTGCGGGAAGTGGATTATGACTACAGGCGCGCAGCGCGCATTCCCGAAAATTTCGTGCGCCGTTTTGCGCAAACGCGCAGCGCGGCATATCACGCATGGCTCGACGCGCGAAAGCAATCGGACTTCGCCGTGTTTCAGACGCATTTGCAGAAACTGGTGACTCTGGCTCGCGAACTGGCCGATTACCTGGGTTACGAAGACACGCCGTACAACGCGCTGCTGGAGGATTTCGAGCGGGGCATGACAACAGCGCAATTGCGCGCTGTTTTTGATGAACTGGCGCCGCGCCAGCGCGCCTTGATAGAACGAATCATGAACGCGCCGACCCAACCCGACGCCGCCTGGCTGGAACAAACATGGGACGCAGACGCCCAGTGGGCGTTCACGGAGCGCGTGCTGCGCGACATGGGCTATGATTTCGACGCGGGAAGGCAGGACAAGTCCGCGCACCCCTTCACCACCAACTTCTCCATCGGCGATGTGCGCATCACAACGCGGCTGAATGAGCGCGACCTCTTTTCTGCGCTGTTCAGCTCGATTCATGAATGCGGCCATGCGCTGTACGAGCAGGGATTCCCGCCCGAAGACGAAGGCACGATACTCGCCGAAGCGCCCTCCCTCGGCATACACGAGTCACAGTCGCGCCTGTGGGAAAACATTATCGGCCGCAGCCTGCCCTTCTGGCGGCATTACATGCCCGTGCTGCGCGAGCATTTCCCGGGACAGCTGGACAATGTGGACGCTGAACAGGTCTATGCCGCCGCAAATCGCGTCGCTCCCTCGCTGATTCGCGTCGAGGCGGACGAATGCACCTACAACCTGCATATCATTCTGCGGTTTGAATTGGAAACGGCCCTTATCGAGGGCAACCTTGCCGCGGCGGACCTGCCCGCCGCGTGGAACGAAAAAATGGCGGCATGGCTCGGCGTCGCCGTGCCCGACGACGCCAACGGATGCCTGCAGGACATTCACTGGTCGCACGGAACGTTCGGTTATTTCCCAACCTACGCGTTGGGCAACCTTTACGCAGCCCAGATGTTTGACGCCGTAACAAAAGCGATACCCGGTATAATGTCCTCTGTCGGACGCGGCGAATTTACGCCGTTGCTCGCATGGCTGCGCGAAAACGTACACCGCGTCGGCAGAAGAAAAACCACGCCGGAAATCGTGCGCGACGCCACCGGCGAAGAACCGGCGGCAGCGGCGTTTCTGAAGTATCTTGAAAACAAATACGCGCCCTTGTATGGATTGGCGCAGGTAGGATAAGTAGGATAAGTAGGATATGTAGGATATGTAGGACAGTGATTGCCGGCGGTTATTTCTTCTCGTCCTACTTATCCTACCAATCCTACATATCCTACATAACAACCTAACCGGGCCAACACCCGTATCAGACGGATAATGGAGATTTTTTGATGGCAGCATCAACGGGAAACAAACCTTTTGCGGCAGACGGCGCGTCCGCGGCGGCGTGCAGGCCCCTTCCTCAATCGCGCAAGGTGTATGTGAATGGTTCCATGCCCGGCGTGCGCGTGGGCATGCGCGAAATCACGCAACATCCCACAGTGGACGCGGACGGCAACATACTCGACGAGAACCCGCCGGTTACCGTGTACGACACGTCCGGCCCGTACACGGATCCCGACACTGCCGTTGACCTGCGGCGCGGGTTGCCGCCGCTCCGCGCCCCGTGGCTGGAAAGACGGGACGGCATCGAAATCATCGGCAATACGGACGCCAACCGGCCCAACGCCTTTCCCGAATCGCGCCCCATCCGCCGCGCGCGCGCAAGCGCGGGAATCACCCAGATGTATTATGCGCGACAGGGCGTCGTCACCGAAGAAATGGAATACATCGCCCTGCGCGAAAACATGCGTATGGAACAGTACCCGGAACTGTTGCGAAAGACGGCGTGGCCGCCGTCTGACAATTTCGCGCCCATCACGCCGGAACTGGTGCGCGACGAAGTCGCCCGGGGACGCGCCATCATCCCAGCCAACATCAACCATCCCGAAGTGGAGCCCATGATCATCGGGCGCCGATTCGCCGTGAAAATCAACGCGAACATCGGAAACTCCGCCCTGCGCGGCGCCATCGAGGAAGAAGTGGAGAAAATGGTCTGGGCCATACGCTGGGGCGCGGACACCGTGATGGACTTGAGCACCGGCGCGGATATCCACGACACCCGCGAATGGATACTCCGCAATTCGCCCGTGCCCATCGGCTCCGTGCCAATCTATCAGGCCCTCGAAAAAACCGGCGGCAACGTCGAGGCGCTCTCTTGGGAAATTGTGCGCGACACGCTCATCGAACAGGCGGAACAGGGCGTGGATTATTTCACGTTGCACGCGGCGGCGCTCAAAGAACACTTCCCTCTCGCAAAGACCCGGCTCACAGGCATCGTAAGCCGGGGCGGTGCGATCATGGCGAAGTGGTGCATCGCCCACAACAAGGAGAACTTCTTATACGAGCATTGGGACGCGGTGTGCGACATCCTCGCGGCATACGACGTGGCAGTGTCCATCGGCGACGGGCTGCGCCCCGGCTCGATTCACGACGCCAATGACGCCGCCCAGTTCGCCGAGCTGAAAACACAGGGCGGCCTTACCCGGCGCGCATGGGAAAAGCATGTGCAGGTGATGAACGAAGGCCCCGGACACGTGCCCATGCATCTCATCGCCGAGAATATGGCAAAGCAGATCGAATGGTGCGATGAAGCGCCCTTCTACACGCTCGGCCCGCTGCCCACGGACGTCGCCGCCGGATACGACCACGTCTGCTCGACGCTGGGCGGCGCCATGATCGCCATGAACGGCGCGGCCATGCTCTGCTACGTCACGCCGAAGGAACACCTCGGCCTGCCCGACAAACAGGACGTGCGCGAGGGCGTGGTCACCCACAAAATCGCAGCCCACGCCGCCGACGTCGCCAAGGGATTCCCCGGCGCCCACATCCGCGACAACGCCATGAGCAAGGCAAGGTACGAATTCCGTTGGGCGGACCAGATGGCGCTGTCCCTTGACCCGGAGCGCGCCATCGAACTGCGCGCCGCGGCGACCCCCGACATGGAACGCCTCCCCGAGGGATACTGCTCCATGTGCGGCCCCAATTTCTGCTCCATGCGCCTGTATCGCCAGATTTGCCCCAATTCGAAGAGATGAAACCGATGCGGCGCAGCCGTAACCGCAATATGGACGCGCGCCGCCCGCGAACCGCTGTTCAATCGGGCGCGGAGCCCGCGGCGATGATTCGTTCGAACTCGTCAAGAA
>DSBB01000486.1 GCA_011046175.1 Candidatus Hydrogenedentota bacterium
GAACAATGCTATGACGCCCGTTAACACGCCTATGATAATCCGACCACCGGAACCGATTAGATTGTTGTCGTAGGTATACTTAAGACCGAGCGCCACGCCACCCAGAAAGATTATCGCGCCGACCCAGATAATCCAGCGGCTGCCCACACGCATCTCCAACGAAAGCGGCACAGACGGCGGGGCTTCCGCAATTTTCCGAGTCGAAACAAAAGCGTCGGCAGACGGGGTTGATCGCTGGGGCGGGAAAGCTTCGCAAGGACGTTCTGCCGCATGTTTCTCTTGTGAGGCCGGAGTAACAATCTCATGCGCGGCAATTACAGGTTTGCGCGCTGCGCTTGGACGTTCAGCATCCGGCGCGGCGTGATAATGGCGCAGTCGGCGCAAATCACGCTGCAACAGATCCAATTCGATGCGCATATCCCGTATGCGCACAACCGCCACAATGCCGCAGACGCTTCCCCCCAAAAAGACTCCTGCGATTCCCAGCCCGATAAATACCCACAACATGGCAAAATCCCCATTATCAGGTTGCTTTTCATTCGACATGAAAGACCATAATCACAAGCGCTTATTGTAAAATTTCTAACCGTTAAGTTTCAAACAAACAGGCTTCCGCCCCACACAATCTTTTGTCCTTGAACAAGTAATCAGTTACAATATGCGTCAGATGGAAATGTCTTTCAAAGATACATCTATGACTTACATCTTTTCATTCTACTCTTTTGCCCGGGGAAATCCACTTTTTTTTGAAGCAGGAGACGCCCCCGGACGTGTGCATTGTTTTCATACAGGGACATTGACCGGAATACATGGCCAGAATCAGTCAGCATCAACTGCCGCACGATGAATATCATGGCGTAGTGATTGTCGGCGCCGGGTTGTCAGGGTTGTCCGCAGCACGCATCCTGCTCGAACATGACATGCAGCCATTGGTACTGGAGCGCGAATCCCACGCCGGTGGACGTTGTATGACTGCTGTTCATAATGGGGGCGCGTATGACATGGGCGCGCAGTTCTTTACGGTGCGGCGTCCGGAATTCCAACACTGGACGGACGCATGGATTGGCGCCGGCGCGGTTCGCGAATGGACCCGGGGGTTTCCTGACATTTCAGGGATTTCCGAACGTGCCAGTCATCCGCGATACTGTGGCGTGGCGGGCATGAGCGCACTGCCGGACGCGCTTGCCAAGGGCGCGCAAATCAGGTTGAACACTTCCGTCAAGCGCATTTCCGAAGGACGCGCCTGTTGGTTGATTGATGTGGAAAACGGAACGCGCATCAAGGCGGATATTGTGTTGTTAACGCCGCCCTTGCCCGCGGCATTGCGTCTTATCAGCGATGAAAACACCTGGCGCATGGGCGCGTTATTATTGCCGTTGACCGGCGTTGAATATGTTCCCTGTATCGCTGCGGCTGTCGCGCTTGACGGCCCCTCCGGGTTGTCCGCGCCCGGCGCTATACGCGTTGACGGCGCTGTTGTCGCATGGCTTACGGACAACCAGATTAAGGGCATATCCCCCGACGCCCCCGCCGTAACCGCACATGCATCGCGCGCCTTTTCGGAACGACATCGCGACACGCCGCTTGACGTGGTTGAAAAACTCCTGGCGGAGGCGTTGGCCCGGTTCCTGAAAAGCCCCATCACCTCCTTGTCGGCATACCGTTGGGATTATGGCATTCCGGCAAACACATTGCAAAAGAATTTTTATCTTGTGGAAGGCCGGGCGCCGTTGTATTTTGCGGGAGACGCCTTTTGCGGCGGCCAGATTGAGGGGGCGACTCTTTCCGGTATTGCGGCGGGAAAAGCGATAACGGAGCGATTGCGCTTGTCAAAGAATACAGCAGGACGACCTGTTGGAGGATAGAAACGATGCTAAAGCACTCCACCATGATTGCAGCCTTGGAAGATCAGAGCGCCGTATGGGACTTTATCATAATCGGCGGCGGCGCCACCGGCATGGGCGTTGCCATTGACGCCGCGACACGCGGTTACCGCCCGTTGCTGATTGAGGCGTATGATTTCGGGAAAGGGACTTCAAGTCGAAGCACCAAGCTGGTGCATGGCGGCGTGCGCTATTTGCAGCAGGGCAATGTGTCGCTTGTGCTGGAGGCGCTGAAGGAACGCGGCTTAATGCGGCAGAACGCGCCGCATCTGGTGCATGATCTCGCTTTTGTCGTGCCCAATTACACATGGTGGGAAGCGCCCTTTTACGGCATCGGTTTGCGCCTGTACGACTTTCTGGCGGGACGGCACGGATTTGGAACTTCACGCAATCTCTCGCTCAATAAAACGCTCGAACATATACCCACGGTGGAAACGGAAGGTTTGCGTGGCGGCGTTCTTTATTATGACGGCCAGTTTGATGACGCGCGTTTGTTGATAAACATGATGCAAACCGCAGTTGAACATGGCGCGATTGCGGCCAATTATGTGGAGGCCAGGGCGCTTATTAAGGAAGACGGCATTGTGCGCGGTGTTGTGGCCGTGGATAATGAAACGGGCGCGGAATACCGGTTAACGGGCCGCGTCGTGGTGAACGCCACCGGCGTGTTCACCGACGCGATTCGCCGGATGGACGCACCCGACGCGCCGCGCATGATCAGTCCCAGCCAGGGGGTTCATATCGTATTGGATCAATCTTTTCTACCGGGCGACACCGCCATCATGGTGCCGCATACGGATGACGGACGCGTCCTGTTTGCCATTCCCTGGCATGCGCACACGCTTATCGGCACAACGGACACCCCCATTAAAGATGTCGCTTTCGAACCGCGCGCTTTGCCGGAAGAATTGGACTTTTTGCTTACCCATGCGGCGCGGTACTTAAGCAAGGACCCGGTCGAAAGTGATGTGCTCAGCGTGTTTACAGGCATACGTCCGCTGGTTTCCGGAGAAGGCGAAAGCAACACTGCCGCGTTGTCGCGGGACCACACATTGCATATATCCACGGCGGGACTGGTCACCATTACGGGCGGAAAATGGACCACCTACCGGCGCATGGCTGAAGATACGGTGGATCAGGCCGCGGTGGTTGCGGAACTCGAGCCCGCGCCATGTAAAACACATAACCTGCATATTCACGGATACGTGAAGAAACCCGAAGAATTGGGCCGCTTTGCGCGCTATGGCGCGGACGCGTTTCACCTCAACAATCTACTTGCCGAAAAGGAAGACTGGCGGCAGCCGATTCACGCCGAACTGGACGTGTGCGCGGGGGAAGTCATTTGGGCCGTCCGAGAAGAGCAGGCGCGCACGGTGGAAGATTTTCTTGCGCGCCGTTCACGCGCGCTTTTCCTGAACGCCCGCGCCGCCGTGGAAGCCGCGCCGAAAGTGGCGGCGCTCATGGCCGTCGAACTGGGCAGAGATGAAGCATGGCAACAAACGCAAATTGAAAGCGTAACGCAACTTGCCCGGCGGTGTTTTATGATGCCTGCATAACCCCGACAAAGTATTTCTATGAAAGAGCAATTGACAACCATAAAGCAATGCAGCGATCTCGCGGAGGCCGCTTTTCTTGCCAGTTACCTTGAAGAACATGGCATTCCAGTCACAAACAGCGCCGAGAAAATGGGGGCCTGGACAGGGAGGTATTCGCTTTTGGCGCGGGGGCCCGTATTGCGCGTTCATCCTCGGGACGCCGTTAAAGCGCGTAAACTGCTGGCAACACCGCCACCGACAATTACAGAGGATTTTGAGGAGACTTATGAAGAAAAGGGGGAGGAATGGAAGCCGGGCGATCAGCTAAAGCGCTGCCCGTTATGTGGTTCCCCGAATATTAGCGCGATAGCAAGTTGGGATATAATGGGCCTGTTATTGAAGACGCTTACCTTCGGCGCTTATACTCCAACCGGCGATATCCTGTGGATATGCCGCGACTGCGACTGGGATTCCAAGCGCAAATAGCGTTGGGCCAAGTCTTCTTCTTATGTTGTATGTACGACAGTTTGTTGGGGTATTACCAAGGAGAGAGATATGATTTCAAGACGTAACTTCTTAAAACAAGCGGGAGGCGCTGCGGCGGCGGCCACTTTTGCCGGCGCGGTTAATGGATGGGCAAGCGGGACGGACCGTCCCAACATCCTGTGGATTTACAGCGACGACCATGCGCAAAACGCCGTGAGCGCCTATGGCGGAAGGCTTGCTCAAGCGGCGCCCACTCCAAACATAGACCGCATCGCCCGGGAAGGCATGTTGTTCCGCAACAGTTTCGTTACGAATTCGATATGCGGTCCCTGCCGCGCCGTGGTGCTTACCGGCCTGCACAGCCATCTGAACGGTTTCCGAAAAAACGGCGACCGCTTTGACGGTGAACAGCAGACATTTCCAAAACTCCTTCGTAACTCGGGATACCAGACGGCCTTGTTTGGCAAATGGCATCTTGAATCGGAACCCACGGGCTTTGACGCATGGGAGATTCTCCCCGGTCAGGGTCATTACTACAATCCGGATTTCATCACACCGGACGGACGCGTCCGCGAAGAGGGCTATGTCACCGACATTATTACGGACAAGGCGCTGGGCTGGTTGGAAAACGACCGGAACAATGAACAACCGTTTATGTTGATGGTGCAGCATAAAGCGCCCCATCGGGAATGGGAGCCCAGCCCCCGACACCATCATTTGTTTGACGGGGTTACGATTCCCGAGCCGGACAATCTTTTTGACGACTATTCCGGACGGGGCACTGCGGCGCACGAGCAGGATATGACAATCGCCAAAACCATGCGGCTGGGGCCCGACCTCAAGGTATGGAGCGAAGAACAGAAAAAAGGTCCCGAAGCCAAACGCACCTATGGCCGTATGAATGAATCGCAGCGCGCCGCTTGGGACGCTGCTTACGACCCTGAAAACAAGGCGTTCATCGAGGCGAATCTTGAGGGCGACGATCTGGTGCGTTGGAAGTACCAGCGGTACATGAAAGACTATTTGAAATGCATCGCGGCCATAGACGACAACGTGGGACGGCTGCTTGATTATCTTGAAAAGACGGGGTTGGATAAGAATACGGTCGTTTTTTATTCTTCAGACCAAAGTTTTTATCTTGGCGAACATGGCTGGTTTGACAAACGGTTCATTTATGAGGAGTCGTTGCGCACGCCGTTGCTTGCAAGATGGCCGGGGCTGATTCCGGCAGGCTCGGAGGCCTCGCAAATGGCGCAGAATCTCGATTGCGCCGAAACCTTTCTGGATATCGCCGGATTGCCTGTTCCCGACAACATGCAGGGCAGAAGTCTTGTGCCGCTCATGCGCGGCGAATCTCCGGCGGATTGGCGAAAATCCATTTACTATCACTACTATGAAGGCGAGGGAAAAGTGCATAATGTTTACAAACATTACGGCGTCCGCACGGAACGCTACAAGCTCGCCTATTTTTACACCCTTGACGAGTGGGAGTTTTACGATCTTCAAAAGGATCCGAACGAAATGAGAAGCGAGTATGAAAACCCCGCTTATGCTGAGCAAGTGCAGGCGTTAAAGACGGAATTGGCGCGATTGCGTGAGCATTACCGGGTGCCGGAAGACGATTTGTAGTCATCCTCATGAACGACGCGCCGGAAGGGATTTATGTGGGAACCGCCGGTTGGGAATACGCCGACTGGAAGGGTGTCGTTTATCCTGAAAAATGGACCGGCGGCACAAAGCCGCTGCCCCTCTTGTGCCAATGGTTTGATTTGGTCGAGATCAATGTGACCTTCTATCGCCCCGTCATGGCGCGTCAATGTGTTTCATGGCTGGCGCAAACGGCGGCAAACCCTCGTTTCATGTTCTGCGCCAAGGCGCCCGCCGTGCTGACCCATGAACGCAAAAAGAAGCCGGATGTGGGCGCGGCGGACGCTTTTCGCAGAAGCATGGAACCGCTCCGCGAGGCGGACAAACTTGGCGCGGTTCTGGCGCAATTCCCCTGGAGTTTCAAGCGGACACAGGAGAACCGCCAATATCTGGCGCGGCTGGCCGAGACGCTGGACGGCCTGCCGCTGGCGGTGGAGATGAGGCACGATTCCTGGGACCATCCCGAATTTCTTGCCGGGCTG
This sequence comes from Candidatus Hydrogenedentota bacterium, assembly GCA_011046175.1. Classification (GTDB taxonomy): domain Bacteria; phylum Hydrogenedentota; class Hydrogenedentia; order Hydrogenedentales; family CAITNO01; genus SLFT01. Next base: position 6,034 of record DSBB01000486.1, read on the forward strand.
TCTGAACGGGACATTACTTTTTGCAACATAGACCAGCCGTCGCTTAACGGTTGCCTCAAGCCCTCGGCATATGTGACCGCGCCAACAGGATATATTCGCCTTCACGGGCGGAACCAAAAACACTGGTTCGGCAAGGAGAGCAGTCGCGACGCGCGTTACGATTACCTTTACACACGCGATGATCTTGCGCCCTGGGTGGCGCGGATTATGGACATGCGCGAGAAAGTGAAGCGGTTGTTCGTCGTGACAAACAACCATTACCGCGGTCAAGCGGTGGCCAACGCATTGCAGATACAGGGGGCTCTCGGCATACGGCGTGTCGCGCCCCCCGAAACGCTGCGCTATTTGTATCCCGTTTTGGACTGACAGGATGATTCGTTCGCCTTCCCTGAATGCGCGGATATTATTGCTTGCAACAAACACGGTAAAAGGGCTATACTTACCGTGCGAGGTTGTCAGGTGCCGGGGTAGCTCAGTCGGTCAGAGCGCTGGATTGTGGATCCAGAGGTCCTGGGTTCGAGCCCCAGCCCCGGTACCATAGAAGTTGTATAGGGAGAACGCAGCGGCAGGCGCGAATGGGCTCCGTTATTGCTCGGGGGCGGGCGCTTCAACCATAAAATCGCCGATGGCGAGATAATCAATCCGCGCTTTCAAAAACGCCGCGACAGCCTCGCGCGGCGTTCGAATAATGGGCTCTTCGTGAATGTTGAAACTGGTGTTGAGCAACACCCCGTCTCCGGAGCTTTCCTTGAAAAGCCGCAGTATCTTATGAAAACCGGGATTGTTCTCCCTTTGAACCAATTGGGCGCGGGCCGTCCCGTCAAGATGGACAATGGCGGGATTCTCCCGTTTCATTTTTTCCGTGCAGTCGAAACATACGGTCATAAATTCAGCGGCATGAAGGGCCGGCTCGGGGCGCCGGCAATAGAGGGAAACGTCCTCCGCAAGCACCGCGGGCGCGAACGGCATGAAGTCGCTTCTCTTTAACAGGCGGTTCAGCCGTTCCACAACCTGCCTGTCCGTGGTGCGCACCAGAATGGAGCGGTTGCCCAGCGCGCGCGGCCCCCACTCCATGCGGCCTGAAAATCGCGCAACAATCTTGCCTTCCGCCAATCGCGCGGCCGTATCGGCCTCAATATCTTCAGCGCGATAATACGTAATATCGGCTTCCCGCAATTCACGCTCAATTTCCGCGTTGTCGTAAGACTCGCCCCAGAATACGTCGCGCAGTTGTTGATGGGCAACACCGCCTCGGGCGCAAATGGCGCCAAGGCCAAGGCCGCCATCGCCCATGTTGGGCAATACAAACAACCGGTCCACTTCCGCCAGTTCATGGAGACGCTGGTTCAATTTGACGTTGGCAACCACGCCCCCCGCCACGGCAAGATGTCGCAACCCCGTCTGCCGCAAAAATTCCCGGGCAATTTTCACGACATGTTTTTCGAGGTTGTCCTGCGCCCATGCCGCCAAATCTTCCCGGCTGTACTTGTTCACCAATGTGCGTTTCGCCCAGTCAATCCCCCGTTGGCCAAAACCGAATTGTCCCGTAAACTCGAGCCGTCCGTTTTCGTAGCGAAAAGGAAAGGGGGCGCCCACATTTTCAGCCGTTCCGGCCGCGGCCAACCCTGTTATTTTGCCTTCATCACGGCAAGACATGAATCCGAAGGCCTCCGCCAGCACTTGAAAGAAAAGCCCAAGGCTGTTCATGGAAGAGGCTGACCAAAGCCGCTCCATCGGTTTGCCGGGCGTGGCACGCAACACCAACACCGATAATCCGTCGCCCATGCCGTCAATCGAAAGAACGAGAGCTTCTTCATAGCCGGACAGACGCCACGCGGCCGCCCCATGGCCAATATGGTGTTCAACAAAATAAATGGGCTTTTTCTTCAGCGCCCTCGGCAGTACGCGTCGCGCCATCAAGGGCAGAAAAGGAACGGAAATGCGCCGTAGCAGCGAGGTTTCGGCGGTGTGTGATATGGGCAGATAGAACGTGACGTCATCCAATAGTTTTCGCAGAAAGGAATCTCGCTTTTCACGGCGCGCATTGTAAAGCCAAGTATGCGCGCGCGGCAGCAACCGCACAGGCGGCGGCGGCGTCATCAAGCCCGATATGCAGATATTATCTATATCCGACGGGTTCACACCGGTATAGGAAAAAAGGGAGTCCAAGGCGTGATGCGGAAAACCGCCTTCGTTTTTCCGGCGCGTGTATCGCTCTTCATTCGAGGCAAACAACACCTTTTCCCCATCGCTTAACGCGACTCCCGAATCAAAGAGGTCTTCATTTATGCCAAGCCAGAGTGACATGGGAAATCCTGTGGTTGTCGAGGCCTTTCCGGCTTTCCGGTGGGACCGTGCCGGGGACGGCGCAAAAAAACTCCATACCAGTATGTAAACCCGTATTCCCTCCGCAACTATTCCATAAAAACCGGAGTTTAACCGTATTTAAACGCATTGCACATGGCTTCGGGATGCAGCGAAAAAAACAAGCACAATTCCACTACGGGCGCGCACCAGCATTGCGCGCATTGTTTGGGCAGACGCAATTCACGAAATTTTTCAGCCATGTCGCCCGTCTTGTCGGCGCCTTCCAAGAATTGACCGACCTGACATTGATGGCAAGCCAACATTGAACCATCCGGCTCGAGGATTGCCATTGCCCGGCCTGCAACGCAAAACAGGGAACGAGGCTCCGGCCAACATGCAAGATGGCGCAAGCCTGCGTGAGAATTACGGACGGGCGCGCCCTGCCTCTTCAAATCTGCAATGCGGGCAACCGCTTTGCGATAGGATTGGGTATCCGGAGCGATTGGGTTCTCCTTTAACGATGTGCTGAGCCATTTGGTGGCCGGCTGAAACATGATGGGCACGTTGTATTCGGAAGCTGTTGCCACCGCATGGTCCACCGCGTCCAGATTATACCGATTTAACACAAACTGCAAACTCACTGGAACGCCAATGGCTTTGCATGTTTTCAGGGCTTCCATCGCCTTGTCATAGGCGCCCGCGCCTCGAACGCGATCATGCGCTTCCCTTGTGCCGTCCAAGCTCAGGTTTACATGATCCACATGCTTCAATTCCTCTGTTTTGTCAGCGACACGCCAGCCGTTTGTGCTCAAATAGGTGCGGAATCCGATTTCCTTGGAGCGACGCACTATGTCGCCCAAGTCTTTGCGCAACAACGGCTCGCCGCCTCCAAATGTTATCCATCGTGTTCCGAGCCCCCACAGAATCTCAAGGCCATCAAGCACCTCCTGGGTGTCCAGTTCGGCCTGGGGCGCGTCGCATGAACCGCAATACAGGCAATGCAAGTTGCAGCGGAAAGTAATATTCCACGATACGAAGAGCGGAATTCTCTTGTGAAATACGCGTATTTTTAGCAGTGCCAGCGCTGTCTCAAACACATGACGCATGAAGCCGCCTTCCAGTAGTAAATTGCTCTCAAACACCAGACGCCGGGCAAAAGCGTGAGAAAGAAAGTGTAAGGAGTATACAGGGTGATTCCGAGACAATACAACAGGCTGATCGTAGATTTCAGACATCCCCGGGCATGCGGGGATTCACCCCTTAATCTTCACACAGCGACTCCAGCAGTTTTCTTCTCATGTCTCTGAATGTCGCAATATTGGTGTTATAGTTGTCGAAATCCAGCACAAGCCGGCCGGCAAGTTCCTGCGCGACATCACCGGTTTTTTCCGCCAGCATGCATAAAAGTTCATAATCCACCACGCCGTCACGCATGGCGGCAAAACGAATTGAAGAGAGCGGCCCTTCTTTCCCCGGATAGACAATCCAAGGGTCGCCCGCCGGCAGGTAAGGCGGCCCGCCATGCGGCCTTGTTGTATGGGTAACGGGGCTGTCGTCCGTCCAATGATTGTATCCCCAATGCAGGTAGCCTGTAATCCCGTACTTGAAATTGATCCAGTGCAACAGACGTGTTTTGATGAGCGGTTGTTCGATAAAGCGGTTGGCATATTCGCCCTGCGGGAAAACACAGGTGTAAAACCAGACCTCGTCCCCCGCCGCCTGTCGTTCCTGATAATGCCCGAAGTCATCATGCAGATAGTTTAACTGCGGCACCCATATATCAATGGAGCCAACAAGATTTTTGGAGTGGGTCGCTTCGATAATGCGCAACTCCGGGGCGTACGCGCGCGCAAGCGCGGCAAGCGCCTCATAGCTTTTGAAATTTGTCATGGTGGGCTCGTCGGCCAGATGCTGCATGTAAATATCCAACCAGCCGCGCGCTTTCAAATGAGCCGTAAGCGCCGGGAAAAATTGTTTGTAAAACCGCCGCGCCTCATCAGAGTCGGGCGGCACTCTGTCCGCCGTTGCTTTACCGTTTTGCGCAACCC
>DSBB01000491.1 GCA_011046175.1 Candidatus Hydrogenedentota bacterium
CTACGAACAGGTTGAATAGCCCCTTATGGGGAAACCATTGACTGGAGAGCCGTGTGCGGGAAATCCGCACGCACGGTTCGGAGGGAGGGGAGACCAAGTAATTGGTCTTCCCTACCCCCTATCATGCTGCAAAGCCTATGTCAAATAACGGGTCTGCGTCAAAAAAGTGCGGCGCGTTTGCGCGGCGGCACACAAAAAATAATAGGATTAGAAAGATTGCTACTTTTCGATAATCACCTCATCCACGCATGTTCCATCACTGTCATAAGCCCTGTAAAGCAGGCGGTTCCCCGCAATTTGGATGTCAATGGCCTGGTATGTGGCTGTGTCGGCAAAGGCGTTTTCAGCATAATCAAAATCACCCATGTCGTACATTTTTGTTCCGGAGACCGACACCACGTATATGGTGCCTTCCGAGGGCGAATCCATGCGCGCATTATTTTTCATGGGCCACGTGCGAAGATAAGCGTGGTCATGGCCCTGCAACACCATGTCCACATGATGCGCGTCAAAAATGGGCATCCATTCCGCGCGATGCACCGGGTTGTCCCGGCGAGGCGAGGAGGAATAAATGGGATGATGGAACGAAACAAATTTCCAAAGCGCGTTTGACGCTTCCAGGGTTTTATCCAGCCATGCCGTTTGGTCCGCCGGTTTCTTGTTCGAGTCCAGAATGATAAACAGCGCGTTGCCGTATTCAAAGGTGTACGCATGTTGCGGCGGAACCGTGTCAGGACCATTGGTGAGCAACGTGAATATATCGTTGTATAGAACGTTTCCCGTGCTTAAGTGATACTCATGATTTCCCAAAGTGGGGACGAGTGTTCGGCGCGCGAAGAAATCCCCTGCATTAAAGAAAAAGTCGTCCCAGTCGTCCCTGTCGGAGCCCCGGTTAACAAGGTCGCTGGCGATGATGCAGAAGGCGGCGTCGGGATGTTCGCGAGCGGCGCGTTGGACAAGGTCCGCCCAGCGGTTAAATCCGGTCTGCGGATCGCCCATGTAAATGAACGAAAACGGCTGCGCTTCCGCGGGTGCGGTGGTGAATGTTCCCGCTGGCGACACGATGCTTTCAATGGTGTTGCCGACGCCGTAGACATATTTCGTGCCCGGCGCCAATCCGGTCAACGTAACCGTATGTCTGTTTATCCGGGGATTGTTCACCACCCGGGGCGTGTATAATTCCCGGGTGTCGGCATGAACAAGCGTCGCCTTGGCCGTATCAAACGGGACGTTCTCATCTTGTCGCATGTATGCCGCGACTCCTGAAGATACGGCGGCGCTGGTGCGCCACTGAATCGTTTGCGTGGATTGCGGCTCGTCGCTCCAGGTAAGCACAATCTGATCGGGTGTTTCCGTGGCGACATACTTGGTTTCGGTGTAGATGCTTGTCAGTCGCGCGTCACGATGCCGCCAGGGGTCCACCTGCAACAGGGTCAAGCCGACAAGTTCGGGCGGCACTTTCGTGATGGGTTCCATATCAGGGTCCGCGTAGGCGTCGGCTCCGGGTTCAAGTTTGCCCACAGTCTGGTACCCCGGATAAACGGCGGTTACTTCAACGGTATCACCTTTATTGATCGGCTCCAATGCGACAAAATAATGGCGGTGGTCGCCGCTTAAAGAATTCACCCCCAAGCCCACAACGCCGCTTTCAAACTCGCACACGTAGGCGGTGTGCTTCTCGAGCAGCCGATGCGCCACAAAATCCGTTGGCGCAAAGCCGCGTTCCGCAAGCCAGAAAGGCTCTATTACCGCCTTTTCAAGAAACCGGTTGTCCACAAAGACATATACCCGCACCGGCACGTTTACCATAAAGCGGATATGGGCCTCGCCCAAAATCTTCTTCTCCTCCGGGGTCAAAAGAGGAACGATATCCTCAGGTTTGAGTTGGTTTAATTCCTGCAGCGGAATGGAGGCGGCAAGTCGTTCGCGGACGGAGGCGACAATGTCGTACACAGACGGCGACTCGTGGGCGCCGCCTTTTGTGGGCGCCAGGATTGCCAGGCATACTGCAACCGCAATCAAGGAAGTGGAAGAACGGAAATAAAAACGAAAGCGAGAGAATGGCTTGTTCATGGTAATGAAATCTCCTGATTTTCGTCGGGTCTCTGTTTAGCGAAAGGATAACATATAAGATTATGTTTTTCCAGTGCGTCGAAACTCATTTCTTTTTGCCGTATATGGCGACATGGCCGATGGGAGAGTACATTTCGGTGTGGGTGTGCGTTTGTTTGCGCAGCCTCACGCTCAACAAAATTCCGATTCCCGCCATGGTGGTCATATAAAAAGAGCCGCCGTAGCTCAGGAAGGGCAGGGGAATGCCTGTTACCGGAAGCAATCCGGTTGTAATCGCGATGTTCACAAAAATATGAAACGCAAAAATAGTTGTCACGCCGGTGGCGATCAGTGTCCCCTGCATGTCCACGGAATCATAGGCAAACGAGAGTCCGCGCAAAAGCAACAGCAAAAACAAGGCGATAACGGCCACCGCGCCGACAAATCCGAACTCTTCGGCGAGCAGCGAGTAAATAAAATCAGTATGATGTTCCGGCAAATAATTCAACCGCGTCTGGGTTCCCTGCATATACCCCTTCCCCGAAAGGCCGCCGCTGCCGATGGTAATGCGGCTCTGAAGGGTGTGCCATCCGCTGCCGCTGGGGTCGTATTCCGGATGGAGATAGGTGTAGATGCGCATTTTCTGATAATGTCGCAGTTCAAAAAAGACCCGGGGTTCCGTTTGCGTTTCAGGATCGAAATCCCTCATTTGCCACCATAACATCGGGAGGAGAGTCATTCCCATAATCATTATCATTGCCAGATGGCGTTTCCTGCAACCGGCGACGTACAGCATTGACATGGTCAGCGGCCCCAGGCAGGCGGCAGTGCCCAAGTTGGGTTGCTTAAGAATCAACCCGATGGGAATGGCGACAAGGCCGAATGTAATCAGGAACCAATGCAGTTTTTTTATGCGTTTCCCAACCTTTGTAAAATACCATGTGAGAAAAAAAACGGTGATAAGTTTGGTGAATTCGGAAGGCTGCAATCGGAAAGGCCCCAGGGACAGCCAGCGTTCGCTGCCTTTTGCCGATGTGCCGAACAGTATCACCACCACCAGCAACGCCAGAGCGGCTGTGTAAAGTAACGGCGCAATCCCCACAAAAAAGCGGTAATCAACACAGACAAACAGCGCCAGCGGAGCAATGCCGAGAAAGAAGAACAGTATCTGCCGGTTGAAATAGGTGATGTTCGTGCTGCGCGCGGCGCTGTACATGAGAAACCAGCCGACCACGGCGAGGGATAAGGCGATAATCGGCAGCCACCAGTCAACACGAAACAGGTTTCTTGGATTCAGCAGATGCACGCTGATATCCTGAAACTGAACCTGTCGCCCGCTGTAGGCCATGTCTGTTACTCCTTTGTTGCCATAACCATGTTGGGAACGTTCGCCCGGGTTGCGTAAAAGTATTCGATTACATCACGCGCAACGGGGGCGGCGGTCTCGCCGCCTGAATGGCCGTGTTCGATAAGCACGCATACGGAAAGCCGGGGGGTTCTGTCAAGCACGCCCGCCACAAACCACGCTTGATGCCGTTGATGGTAGGGAATCCCCTCCGCGTCATCATACTGTTCCAGATGAGACAATGACACCACCTGCGCCGTTCCCGTCTTGCCGATAATGGTCATGCCGGGTATTTGAGCGCGATGACACGTTCCCGTGGGTGCCGGCGGGCCTTTTTCAACGCATAATTGCAGTCCCTTGACAACCGTCTCAATTGTTGTATCGCTGAAAATCTTCTCCGAGCGCAAATGTTCCCTGCCTTGCCAAAGAAAAGGCCGGACCCGGTATCCGCCGTTCACTATGCAGGCCATCATCACGGCGTTCTGGAGGGGGGTTGTGGCGGCGGCGCCCTGACCGATGCTGAGATTCACTGTTTCGCCCGGGTACCAGCGTTGCTCCCAAACAGGCTTGTCGGCGTTCAGTTTTTCCTTCCACTGACGATGTGGAATTAAGCCCGCCTGTTCTCCCGGCAAATCAATGTCGGTCGGCACGCCCAATCCCATAAGATTCGCGTAAAAATGTATCCGGTCAACGCCCAGCTTCAGGCCAAGGTTGTAGAAATACACGTCGCAGGAATAGGCAAGCGCTTCAACCACATCCATTGCGCCGTGACCTGTGCGCCGCCAACAATGCCATCGCCTTCCTTTGCCGTCAATCTGAAAATGCCCGGGGCAGTATTGTTTTGTGTTTGAAGTTACCACGAGTTCCTCCAGCGCCGCTGCCGCAAGCATGATTTTGAACAGCGAACCCGGCGGGTATACTTCGCGGTGGCAGCGGTTCGACATGCGGTTGGGTTGTTTGCCGGAAAGCAGTTCGAGTCGCTCCGCATTCATGCCTCTGTTCACGAACACGCCGGGATCGTAACTTGGCGCGCTTGCCAGAGCCAGCGCCGCGCCCGTATCGGCGTCCAGAACGACTATGGCGCCCTGTTCGCCCCGCAACAGTTCCTCACAATGTCGCTGCAAGGCAATGTCCAGGGTTAAATGAAGCGGTTCGCCGGATTGGGGCAGTACGGGCCGGCCCTCGGGGAAAAGCAGGTGTCCTCGCGTGTCGCGCCGCGCGATATAGGGCCTGCCTGCTCGGTCGGTGCGCAGCTGTGGTTGGCCGGACGCGTATTTCGTCACCAGCATGTAGCCGTCCTTGCCGCGCAGGATGGATTCATAGTATCGTTCAAGGCCGTCCTTGCCTATGAGATCGCCCATGTTGTACCTGTGCTCTGCGTATTGCTCGAGCTCGGCTTTGTTTATCTCGCCGAGATATCCAAGCAATTGGCCCGCTGTTTCGCCATAAAGATATCGGCGCTGGGGATGCACGACGGTGGTAACGCCGGGCAAGGCGTACTGGTTCTCCTCAACGCGCACACAATCAGCGCGGGTGACATCGCGTTTCACGGTTAATTGCGTAAACGGGGCGCTGCGATGCGCGTCAATCTTACTGCGCAGCTCCGCGGCGTCTATGCCGAGCCACGCCTCAAGACGCTCACAAACGGCGTCGAGAAGTTCCACGGGACATTCTCCTGGCACAATCACAACGTCTGTGCTCGCGCGATTATCGGCAATGACCTCGCCGTTTCGGGCGTAAATGATCCCCCGGTCGGACGCCAACCGTTTTTGCCATACCCGGTTGCTTTCGGCGAGCCGCGAGAACTCATGAAGGGACAACACCTGGAGGCGCCAGAATTGAATGCCAAGAAGCACCATCGCCGCCATGATTGCGATGCCCACCCATTGGATGCGATTTTCCACGCCTTCATAACGGTCTGTTTCTTTTTTTGCAGACATCAAACGATTCCGTCACTGATGATGGTGCGTTTGTGGAATATGCGGTCAACCGCCGCAAATACAAATGGCGTTATTATGGCGGAATAAAAGGCGATTGGGGCAGCCGTGTTGAGTATGGGATACAGCATGCCCCGCTGCGGCTGCATGGCGTATTGAATGGTTATGTACGCCACGCCCTGGCAGAATCCCGCCAGCAGCACCAACCCCGCTTTCACGGCGGCGTGTTCGCTGATGAGACGGGTTGCCAGCCGCCCGATGATGTAGCCAATGACAACGTAGCAAAGCACGTGGTGTCCCAGCGTGGTGTTGACGGCCACATCTTGATACAAACCGCCGACAACCCCTGTAAACATGGCGCGTTCTTCCCCGTAGGCGATTGCGAAGTACACTATGAGCACAATCACGATATCCGGAGACACCTCCTGCAGGCGCAGCGCTTCCGGCCAGTTGGTTTGAATAAGCGCCGCCAGCACCACGCATGCGAACCATGCAAGGTAATTGCGCGCTAAAACTTGCCGAGGGTGAATCATGGCGCATATCGCTCCTGTAAGCTTCGCATATCCGGCATGTCCGGCGCTTGCGACGCGGCGCCGCCCGGGACGGTTGGTTTCATCGGCGCGCGCTGGAGCGCTTCAGGGGGCCCGGCCACAAACGCGGGTGCGTCCACGGCGCGAATAATCACCATCACTTCGTCCAGACGATAGGGGTCCACCGCAGGTTCAACCTCCGCGCTCTTCCAAAGTCCCACGCCGCCGCGCACTGCGGAAACGCGGCCTATGAGCAGCCCGGCGGGAAACTGGCTCTCCGGGCTTGTGACAATGACGTCTCCCACGCGCACTTCTTCCTTCGTGTCAATGTATTCCAGCGCGCAAAGATGCGAAAAGTCCCCGCCGCTTGCGTGAATCACCCCGTCGTAGGCGCGGAGCCGGTTTCGCAGCACCATGGCGCCCACGCGGCAATCCGTATGATGAAGCGTTGCTACCGTTGCCGTAAAATCGGCGACTTCTGTGACGATTCCCACCACGCCGTCGCAACTGATTACGCCCATGGACGGCGACACGCCATGCCGTCCGCCCAAATCAATCCGGAGCATGCCCCGGTAACTTTCCAACACTGTGGCCGGTTGTAACGTGAAGCGGGGATTTTCGCTTACAAAACCAAGTATCCGGCGTAATCTGGCGTTTTCAAGGGAAAGCGCGCGCAGCGCCGCTTCTTTTATTTTCATATCAACCAAGTCGTGTTGAAGCGACTTGGTTTCCTGAAACACTGCGTTATAGTCGGCAACGAAATGATACGCGTTGCGTGGGATGCTTACCGCGACGTGGCGCAACTTCAGAAAGGGATACGCGGCGATATGAACCACACGGGAGAGTCCCCGATGGACAACGGAGCCTTCGGTGCCTGTTACAAGAGAAAAAAGGGATAGCGCTGACAACAAGACCAACACGAGAAGGGGCCGGTGTTCACTTAATATGCGTCCTGCATTCATGGCACTTAATGATCCAGTGGAAGATGCGACATGGCCTTATTCGGCCGATATTGACGGCGCGCTTATACTTCCTCAGGCTTGAAGTGCTTCAACTCCTCAAGGAATTTGCCACCGCCCAAAACTACTGCGCCCAAGGGGTCTTCCGCTATGGTAACATGCAGGCCGGTTTCCTGGGCAATAAGCTGGTCGAGTCCGCGCAACAGCGCCCCGCCGCCTGCCAGCACCACGCCGCGGTCCACGATGTCCGCTGATAATTCCGGCGGCGTGCGTTCCAATGTTACGCGCACCGCGTCAACAATGGAATTTACCGGTTCGCGCAGGGATTCGCGTATCTCCTCCGAGGTGATCGTAATGACCTTCGGAAGCCCGAGCACCTGATCGCGCCCCTTGACCTGCATCTCCGTCTCTTCTTTGAGCGGGAACGCGGAACCTATCTGCATCTTGATTTCTTCGGCGGTGCGCTCGCCCACCATCAAATTGTAGGTTCGCTTCAGATGCTGCATGATGGCCTGGTCCATTTCGTCGCCGGCCACGCGCACCGATTTGGGAAACACAATGCCGCCCAGCGCTATCACGGCGACTTCCGTTGTGCCGCCGCCGATGTCCACTATCATGCAGCCCTGCGGCTCGTGGACGGGCAGGCCCGCGCCAATGGCCGCCGCCATCGGTTCCTCGATGATATACACCTTTTTCGCGCCCGCCTGGATGGCGCTTTCCACCACGGCGCGCCGCTCTACGGCGGTGATGCCGGAAGGCACGCTGACGGCGACGCGCGGCCACGCCGGAAGCCGCTTGCGGTTATGCACCTTTTGAATGAAATGGCGCAACATGGCCTCCGTTATCTCGAAGTCCGCAATCACGCCGTCTTTCATGGGGCGTATGGCCACGATATTGCCCGGCGTGCGCCCGATCATGCTTTTCGCCTCATTGCCGACGGCTCGGGGCACGCCCGTATCTTTATTGATTGCCACCACCGAAGGCTCGCTCAATACGATGCCCTGACCCTTGACGTATACAAGCGTATTCGCCGTACCGAGGTCTATGGCCATGTCGTGCGAAAACAAACCGGGCAGATGACGCAGTATGTTAAACACTATCGAACCTTTCCATGCGCTCAAAGCGACACAGACGCCGGCAAAACGCCGGCATGCATAGAAAAAGAGGGCGCACGAATTCCGCAACTGATTCCCGCATTACGCGCCCCAAGACAAAACACATTATAACAGAACATCTGCGCGGATTCCCAACATTAAGGGTCAAAGGAAAATTTTTTTTACCATGCCGGTAATTGGTATGCTTTGTCATCATCTGTTGTTTCTCTCCGAAGCGTTCACATCGCACAAACCATAACACAACCTGATACGATAGTTATGAATCTGCCTGAAATAAATTGCGTGAAAGCCATCGCCGCCGCCGTCGAGGCGCATCCCCGGGGCGAGGTGGAGCTTGCGGGCGGTTGGGGCGCGTCAAAAACGCTTGCCGCGTTGCAGGCGGCGCAGCGGTTGAAAAGCGCGTTGCTTGTTCTTGCGCCGGGGCGCATCGAGGCGGAGGCGATCTATGACGACCTGGCGACATTCGCGGGCGAGGGGTGCTCCCTTATGTTTCCGGCATGGGAAGTGCTGCCGGACGATACCATGAGCCCCGCCGACGACATTGTGGCGGAGCGGATGAACGCGCTGGAACTGCTGAACGACGCCCGAGAGGCGGGGGCGCCGCTCTACGTGGTTGCGCCGGTGCGCTCGTTCATGCAATACGTCATTGCGCGTCGTCAGTTGCGCGATAATTCGCTGCGCGTGTCCGTCGGGGAAACCGCGCCGATGGAAGACCTCATCGAGAAACTGATTCGTCTCGGTTACACGCGCGAACCGATGGTGGAGCAGCGAGGCGAGTTCAGCGTGCGCGGCGGCATTTTGGACATCTTTCCCATCTCGGCGGAACTGCCCTTTCGCATCGAGTATTTTGATGACGAAATAGAGTCCATGCGCCTGTTCGAGCCGGAAACACAGCGCAGCGTGACCCGTATCGAGTCCATGCGCGTACCGCCGCGCTCGGAAAAGGCGGGGCTTGCCCGGTCGCGCAAAGACAAGATGCTGGAATCGCTCGCGGCGTATCTGCCGGACAATACGCTGGTCGCGCTGGATGAGCCGCTGGCCGTCGCGGAACAGGCCATGCGCGTGGCGGCGCAATGCGCGGACAGTCCCTACTTCATGGATTGGGCGCAGGCGCGCGCCACGCTGGGACGTTTCCCGAAGCTCGCGCTCGCGCAAACGCCCCGCCGCGACGCTGCCGTGGCGAAGTTTACCATGCGCACCGCTTCCGTGGAAAGCTTTGCGGGACATCCCGAAGCGTTTTGGGAACAGTTGCGCGACTGGGAACTGACCGGCTTCGATGTGCGCATTTTCTGCGTGAATCCGGGCGAGCAGCGCCGCTTCCTTGAATTGCTGCGCGAGCACGGCTATCGCCCCGGGAAAGACGCGTCGCGCATCGCGGTCGAGGTGGGCAGGCTGCGCGCCGGATTCGCGTCCCACACGGACAAACTTGTGTTGCTCAGCGAGCGCGAGATATTCGGCAGGCATTACGTGCGCCGCAAACGGCGGCGTTTCGAGGCGGGCGCCGCGCTCACCCAGTACGGAGATTTAAGGGCGGGCAATTTTGTGGTGCATGAAGTGCATGGCATTGGGCGCTATCAGGGATTGCGCCAGTTTCCAGGGCGCTCCGGCGACTATCTCGCCATTGCCTATGCGGGCGGCGACACGATCTATGTGCCCGCCACGCATCTTGACCAGCTGCAAAAATACCTCGGCGGCGATGGCGCCATGCCGAAAATGGACAGACTGGGCGGCGCCGGTTGGGCGCGCACCCGGGAACGGGTCAAACGCGCGGTCCGCGAGATGACCGACGAACTGCTGGCGTTGTACGCCGCCCGCGAAAACCGCGACGGGCACGCTTTCGCGCCGGATACGCCGTGGCAGGCGGAATTCGAGGACGCCTTCGAATACGAGGAAACGCCAGACCAGCGTCGCGCCATCAATGAGGTAAAGCGCGATATGGAATCGCCCCGGCCCATGGACAGGCTCTTGTGCGGCGACGTGGGTTTTGGCAAGACGGAGGTCGCCATACGTGCCGCGTTCAAGGCGGTCATGGACAAAAAACAGGTAGCCCTGCTCGCGCCCACCACCGTGCTGGTGCAGCAGCATTACAACACCTTCCGCGAGCGTTTTGCCGATTACCCCATTCGCGTCGAGGCGTTGAACCGGTTTCGCACGCCAAAAGACATCAGGGACACCATCAGCCGCTTGAAAAGCGGCGAAACGGACATCGTCATCGGCACCCATCGCCTGCTCTCTCGCGATGTGGGCTTTCATGATCTCGGCCTGGTCATTATTGACGAAGAGCAGCGTTTTGGTGTGCGTCACAAGGAACGGCTCAAGCAGATGCGCGCCCTTGTGGACGTGCTCACCATGTCCGCCACGCCCATACCGCGCACGCTTCATTTCTCGCTTATCGGCATCCGCGACATGAGCCTCATCAACACCGCGCCCAACGAC
>DSBB01000237.1 GCA_011046175.1 Candidatus Hydrogenedentota bacterium
ATTTAGTGCTGTTGCGTTATACGGGTGGTTCGGTAAAAAAGTTTCATCGAATATGTTCTGGGCACGCCGCAGGCATTGTTCCGCCTCCTTATAACGCGCTGTTTTGATGTAAACATCCGACAAATTTGTCAGCGCAACCGCCACGCTTGGATCAGCGGCGCCGAAAACCTTTTCGTAAATACTTACAGCCTCCATGATGAGCGGTTCAGCGTCGGCAAAGCGCTTCTGTTTGCAATACACGGCGGCAAGATTGTTCTTCAACGTTGCCATCGCCGCATTTTCCTTTCCCAAGCTTGCTTCCAAAATTACCACTGCTTTCATGTAGCAGGATTCCGCCTCGTTGTATTCTTCCAAAAGTTTATGAAGCACTGCGAGATTGTTCAGGCTGGTGGCCGTAAGGCGATGTTCTTTGCCGTATTGTGATTCCGCAAGATCAAGCGCCTGTTTTGCCAGCGCAATCGCGCTTGCATACTCTCCCCGATTATGCGCTGTTTTTACTCCGGCGTTAAGTGAGAACCAGTTGGGCGCGGGCGGTTCGGCGCATCCCACTGCGATGAGCAGCATTACGTGGGCCACTGCGATGAACGTTTTTTTCATGCCGCCTTCTTTCCTGATGGTTGACTCTCTTTCCATTCCAGCACGATGATGGGGCGCAGGTCAAATTTTTTGCTTTGAAGTTTTTCAAAAAAAAACTTATGTTTCCGCACAACGGAAAAATAGTCTTGTATAATCTCTTCTGGAGCACGGTAAACGTGTATGCCTTGGCGTCTTTGTTGATGCCAAGTGGTTTCAGGGGGGCGGCGCCATGCGCGTCGCCAGCGTTTCCGGTGAGTATGACGATTGTGGTTCCGGTCGTGTCAGCTGCGGCCGGAATCCAATCGTCACAGCACAGGGATAAGTGCCAGAAGCATCAGGGAAGCATTTTATTCGGGTTGAGCACATTGGCGGGGTCCACTTGCGTTTTTATGGCGCGCAGCAGCGAACAGGCTGTTGCGCCCTTTTCTTGCGTCATCCAAGGTCGGTGATCCGTACCCACGCCGTGATGATGAGAAATAGTTCCGCCCCCGGCGATGATGGCGTCCGACGCCGCTTTCTTGATATTAAGCCATTGCGTTACCTCATTGTTCAGGTCGCGGGGGAATACGAAAGTGAAATAGAGGCTTGCGCCGTCGCGATAACTGTGACTGAGATGCGCCATGACGATGCTGCGTGTTGCGGGTGGCGGGGTATTTGTCGCAATCGCTTTTTCCAATACGTCGCAAACGTCCGCGTGCAGTTGCGGCAGGCGTTCCCAGTTAACGGCCGTTTCAAGTGTGTCCACGCCCAATCCTCTATCCAGCATGGGATCGCGCAGATACGGCGTCTCGAAACGCGTTTGCAGCCATGTCTCGCCGAGGCCCGCGCCCATGTCCGCGCCGCCATGTTCACCCAGAATATCACAGGCGCGTTCGCTGTTGCGCGTCACATGTTCAGGATTTCCCTCGAATCCGATCAGCATCAAACAAAAGCCGATGGGTCCGTTTTCCGCCACTTCCGCGCCGCCGTGCATTACGCTATAGAAAAATGTTTCATTGGCGTCCGACAGACGCACCATGGCGGTGGATACGCCTTGCTGCAGTAATGTCCGCGCCGCGTTTACGCCCGACTCGAAGTCCTGAAAGAAGAAGGCGCGGTACTCCTTTTTTTTCGGCAGTTCATGGATACGCGCCCATGCGTCCGTGATAATCCCGAACACGCCTTCCGAACCCGGAACAAGGTCGCGCAGCAGAGGTCCCGCCGCAGACTTCGGAAATGTTTCCGTCCGCCAGGCTCCTTTGGGCGTGGCAAGATTCGCCGCCACGAACCAATCTTCGGCCTTACCGTACTTGTTGGATTGATGTCCGGCCCCTCTCGAGGCGATCCAGCCGCCCAAGGTTGAGTATTCGAAGGACTGTGGATAATGGCCGAGGGTTACACCCGCCGCCTGGAGCTGCTTCTCGAGCGCCGGCCCATAGATGCCCGCCTCAATATGGGCGACCATGTCCGTCTTGTTGATTTCCAGCACGCGGTTCATCAATGCCATATCCACCGTAACCGCAGCGCATTGCCCGGCGGCGAGCAGGGGCGTTACCCCGCCGACCACGCTGGAACCGCCGCCGTAGGGAATAAGCGCGACGGCATTGGCGACGGCATATTCAACCAGCGCTTGTGCCTCGCCCGCATTGGCGGGATAAACCACCGCGTCCGGTGCGGTTTCCAGTCTGCCTGCGCGCAAGTAAAGCAGGTCATGATAGCTGCGGCCACGGGCGTGATAGGCCCTTTCGCGGGCGTCGGTGCTGACGCGTTCCTTTGACATGACCGCGGCAAGCGCCTTCAGATGCTCCGCGCTGAGACGGGATTCAGGCAGCGACAGCTGCGCAAGGGGGACTGCGGGTGTTTTTGGTAGTGTGCCCAGGTTGAAATGATCGCCCAACCATGCCCAGATGCCTTCGGCATTGCCGCCAAGAACGTCCGGCGCATCAAGCAAGCCCCAGCCGTTCCAACGCAGGTGTTGTTTGTCCATAAGAGTGTCCCGTCAGTATTTCAGTAAAATGGCGTGCGGCACAATTTCAAACGTGGCGGGGAGCCGTCCGGGCGCTTCACCGTCCACATCAAGCAATACTTCATCCGCGCTTGACACCGGCTCGGCGGTTACCTTGCGTCCGCGCAGCATAAACACCTGATCCTTTTTCTCCAGATGGCTACCGCGGTAAACGGAAGAAAATTCGATCAACAGGCGGATGAGCGAGGTCTGGCGCACCACGATAATATCAAATAGCCCGTCGTCCGGCGCAGCCAAAGGAGCGATTTGCATGCCGCCGCCGAAAAATTTGCCGTTGCAAACGGCCACCGTGTTAATGTCAATGACCTCGTCAAAATGCTCATCCACGCGCAAGCGCACCCGCGCGCCGCGATAGTTCAGCAATGCCTTTAGCATGCCCCAGAAGAAAGCGAACTTGCCGCCGAAGCTTTTGGCGAACGTGAGCTGATTTACCGCGCGGTCCGTTGCGCCGCTCAAACCGAAACTGGCGACATTATCGAAATATCGGGTGCGTGCGTCACCGGTGGCGTCATCCCTGTAGGTAAGCAGCCCGAGATCAATGGCGTGGGCTTCGCCTTCCGCAACACGGGCTATCTGACTGTCCATATCCTCCGGTGAGCGCAATGTTTTCCGGAAATCACCGCCCGTGGCGCTGGTAATGATGCTCAACACGGCCTTGGGATTGATGGGGCGGTCCTGTTCAAAGAACCCGTTCACCACTTCATTAACCGTGCCGTCGCCGCCCACGGCGACGATGTGGTCCACGCCGTCCCGGAGCGCCGCCGCCGTCAAACGCATGGCGGCCATGGGGCCGTCGGTAAACACCGTGTCAAACGGGCCGATGCGTTGTTTTAATTTTTCGGCAATTTCCGGCCAACGTTGCGAGGTATGGCTGCCCGAAGAACGCGGGTTCACCACAGCGCGTATGCGCGAAGAAGGCACATACCGAACCATCAGGCATTCATGTTGACGGCCGATTTCCTCGGGAGACCACTCGAGTTCCGCCGCCATCAACGATTGGATATGTTCAAGGATGGAATCATTGGGACGCCCCAGCGACCCGATTCCGGTGCGCCTGAACAAAACATCGTCAAGGGTAAGCGCCATTTCACTGCGGACGGCATACACGATTTCCGCGCCAATATCAGGCGCGTTTTCGTCCAATCGCGCGTACAATGCGGGGTTTTCCTCCGCCAGACGAAGCACCTCTTCCATGGCGGCGCCGTAATTAAACGCCAGATGATGCACAATGTCTTCCGGCAGTTCTTGGTAACGTTCACGCGCTTTTTCAAGGAATTCGGTAAAGACCCCCGTATTGCCGCCGAATACAGGCGTTGTTGCCGTTGCGCACAGCGCGGGCGTGGCGCCCAGTTTCACCAGCGCCATATCCACCACCTGTTCCGCAAGATGGCGCGCAGTAGTCCATTTGCCGCCTATCGCGGTGAGTATGCCCGTCAGGCCGTTTTCCGCCTCATGGTCAACGATTTCGGAGGCGCGGCTGGCGTTATAGGCGTCCTCTTCGTCGGCTGCTTCAGAATTTGCGGCTGTGGATTGTTCCACAATCGGGCGCAAACCGCCATAAAAAAACAATACATCCGAACGTTCCAGTCGGGCGGCCGGGTAGGCTTCGTTAATGGAAGCGACAAATTCGGTAATGTCTTTTTCCGTGACACGAAAACCGTCCGGGTCGCCTCGGTAGACGGTGTCGGTTGTGCCGATAAGCGAATAGCCGCGCCAAGGAAGAATAAAAAAATGCCCCTTCGGCGTAAGCGCCGCCACGGCATGGCCTTGGGTTAACGGACGGGTCAGTATGTGAATGCCTTTCGAGCGTATCAGCCTTCTTTGGCTCGTTCCACTGTGGACGGATTCCAGCAGGCGGTCTGCCCACGGGCCGGCGGCATTGATGGTTAGATTGGCGCGCACTTGGAAGTCCGGACGATATGCGTGGTTGTCGCGCATACGCGCGCCCACCACTTTGCCGTCTTCGACGATGAGCTCGCAGGCTTCCACGTAATTGGCGGCGTCGGCGCCCGCCTCCACGGCGCTGCGCAGACATGCCAAGGCGAGCCTTTCGGGAAAATGCATTTGATAATCATAGAAGATAGTCGCGCCTGTCAGGTCGGGCGCATCGAGTCCCGGTTCCAGCTCTATCGCCTCTTCGCGGGTTAGCGTGTGATGCGCGGGAATTGCTTTTTCCGGATCGTCAAGGCGGTTCCTGTCATAGGCGAGCCAATCGTAGGCTGTGAGCCCCAGCGCCATTTTGATGCGTCCCCGGATGCCTTTGTCGTACAAAGGCATGAGGAACATGAGCGGATGAACCATGTGTGGCGCGGTGTTGGACCATACGCGTCGCTCGCGCAACGATTCACGAACCAGACCGAGTTCCAGATTCTGGAGGTACCGCAGACCGCCGTGAATCAATTTCGAGGAAGCCGCCGTGGTGGCGTCTGCAAAGTCGGATTTATCCACCAGCGCAACAGACAAACCGCGCAATGCGGCGTCGCGTGCGATGCTGATGCCCACAATGCCTCCTCCGATAACGAGAAGATCATAGGGCTTTTCACTTAAAACGGACACATTTCGTTGCATGTTTTCCCGCTCCTGTTGTCAACGGGATAATTGCCTGGGTTGTCGGACCGGTTTGCGACAGCCCATGCAATGATACGTCATTGGATACTCTTTGACAAAATTTTGGTTACCCCGGTGAAATGTTCGGGTTAAAGGCCGTATGAAAAACCTTCCGTCCCTATTCTCGCGTATTGTTTTTTCAAAACAGGCCTTCAATCAGGTTTTTGGCATTCTCATACATGCGTTCGGGATAATAAGCGCAGGCGCCCCCTGACAAATCATTCCCCAACATATTGTGTTGGCGCAGCCATAACGTTTTCCACCGCCTATCCACAGCGCAACAGCGTATTTCCGCGCTAAAAGCGAGATTCTATAAAAAGCAGTTTTGCGGCGACCAGAAATATTATCACATGTTATATGAATAAATTAATGATTCGCAAGGTTGCGCAGACATCGCATCGCATTGGAAAAAAAATAATGATATGAGAAACGGTTCACTCTTATCAATGAAGTTTTCCACAGGCGGAGCGCTTTGTTCGGCATGGCGCTATCCCCAAAATATGGCGGCAATACGAATGCATGAGGTTCCCTATAACGGCGCAGCCCCATTTCGCCTTTGTTATTTTCCGTTACGTGCAGGATAACAAATAAATGACCGCGCAATTCGGGAAGGATTGCGCGGTCGGAAAAATATGACTTTTCAGCGGTTTAATACATGTCGCCCATGCCGCCTCCCGGAGGGCCTGCCGGCGCCTTTTCGGGTTCGGGAATGTCCGCAATGAGCACTTCCGTAGTCAGCAGCAGCCCGGCAATACTGGCGGCGTTCTGCAGCGCGGTGCGTGTCACCTTGGTTGGGTCAAGCACGCCGGCTTTAAACAGGTCTTCATATTCGCCCGTTTCAGCATTGTAACCGACGTTGCCTTTTTTGGCGCGCACGTTTTGCACCACTGTCGCGCCCTCGTCGCCGGCATTGATGACCAGTTGCCTCAGCGGCTCTTCAAGGGCGCGCTTCACAATGCGCATACCGATGGCTTCATCGCCTTCCTCCGCCGCGTCGTTAATGGCTTCCTGGCAGCGCAGCAGCGCAACGCCGCCGCCCGCCACAATGCCTTCCTCGACAGCGGCGCGCGTGGCGTGCAGCGCGTCTTCAACACGCGCCTTCTTTTCCTTCATTTCAATTTCGGTGGCTGCGCCGACGTTGATCACGGCGACGCCGCCCGCCAATTTCGCCAGGCGTTCCTGCAGCTTCTCGCGGTCGTAGTCAGAAGAGGTTTCTTCGATCTGCTTCCGGATCAGATTGATGCGCCCCATAATGTCCGAACTGGCGCCCGCGCCTTCCACGATGGTCGTGGTGTCCTTGTCAATGACAATGCGCTTGGCGCGGCCCAAATCAGACAGTTGCACGCTCTCGAGGGAGCGGCCCAAGTCTTCCGTAATACACAGGCCGCCGGTGAGGATGGCAATGTCTTCCAGCATGGCCTTGCGGCGGTCGCCGAAACCGGGGGCCTTTACCGCCACCGCCTGGAACGTGCCGCGAATCTTGTTGACCACCAGCGTGGCCAGCGCCTCGCCTTCCACGTCTTCGGCGATGACAAGCAACGGTTTGCCGCTCTTCGCGATATTCTCAAGCAGGGGAAGCAGGTCTTTCAACGACGAGATTTTCTTCTCGTGAATCAGGATGTAGGCGTCTTCCAGCACGGCGGTCATGTTCTCGGAATCCGTCACGAAATAAGGCGACAGATAGCCCTTGTCGAACTGCATGCCTTCCACGACTTCAAGCGTCGTTTCAATGCTCTTCGCCTCTTCCACGGTGATGGTTCCGTCATTGCCGACCTTTTCCATGGCTTCGGCGATGATGTCGCCGATTTCCATGTCGCTGTTCGCGCTGATGGATGCCACGTTGCGGATGACTTCCTTGTCATTGCGCACCTGCTTGCTCATGGTGGCAAGCTTCGCGATGACCTGTTCCACGGCCTTGTCAATGCCGCGCTTGAGCGCCATCGGGTTTGCGCCGGCGGTTACGTTGCGAAGCCCTTCGCGGAAAACCGCCTCGGCCAGCACGGTCGCCGTGGTGGTGCCGTCGCCGGCAACGTCCGAGGTCTTCGATGCGACCTCTTTCACCATTTGCGCGCCCATGTTCTCGTATTTGTCTTCCAGTTCGATTTCTTTGGCGACGCTCACGCCGTCTTTCGTTACGGTGGGAGCGCCCCATTTCTTGTCCAGGACCACGTTGCGGCCCTTGGGGCCCAAGGTGACTTTCACGGCCCGGCTCAGCTGCGTCACGCCGTCCAATACGCTGCGGCGCGCGCCTTCACCAAATTCCAATTGCTTCGGCATAACTTGATTCCTCCGCTTTCCTGTTACTTTTCGATTACTGCCAATACATCATCTTCACGCATAATGATGTGTTCTTCACCGTCAATCTTGACTTCCGTGCCCGCGTATTTGCCCATGAGGATGCGGTCGCCGACCTTTACCTCGGGCGCTACGCGCTTGCCTTGGTCGTCCACCCGGCCTGGGCCGACGGCAATCACTTTGCCCTCCTGGGGCTTCTCTTTTGCCGTATCCGGAATAATGATTCCGCCGCGGACGGTTTCGCTGGGCTCTTCACGTTTGACAAGAATGCGGTCTGCAAGGGGACGCACTTTCATGGCGTATACTCCTTCTGTTAACACCTTGTTTATTGGGCTTTCGCCCGTTACCACACCAAATCCCGCGCGCGTCATCGCGCCGGGCGCTTACATCTCTCCAGAGCGTATCCTGTTAGCACTCGCTCCTTGTGAGTGATAATAACACACCCCGCCGCGCCGTGTCAAGGCTTCTGCCGAAAATTTATTTTGCCACAGCCGGAAGAGTGGAAAATCGCAGGACGCAGGAACATGTCGCGGGAACGGTCATGGCTGTTGCGACGCAGGAAATGAGTGCCCACTGATACGGTGCGAAGATTCCCGTTTGGCGTTCATCGTTTCGGGCGCACGACGCGGAATCCGTAGACATCATAGCCGAAACAGGCGTCGGTGTAGCCGGGCGATTCATAGTAGCGATAGGCCACGAGGCAGGATTTTGCGCTCGAATTCCAACAGCCGCCGCGCAATACTTTTTGTTCGCCCTTTTCGGGACCGCGCGGGTCCTTCTTTGGACTGTGGTTATAGTAGTCCTTTTGGTAAAAATCATTGCACCATTCCCAGACGTTGCCGAGTATGTCGTACAGTCCCCACGGATTTGGGCGTCTTCGCGCTACGTCACGCGGCTTGTCGCCGGCATTGTCGTTATACCACGCATAAACCCCGAGTTGTGCCGGGTCATTGCCAAAAAAATAGGCTGTTGTCGTGTTCGCCCGAGCGGCGTACTCCCATTCCGCCTCGGTGGGAAGCCGGTAACCATCGGATTCAAAATTACACGACCAATCTGTTTCGCTATAGGCTGGTTCGAGCCCTTCCTCCTTGGAGCGCGCATTGCAGTAACGCGCGGCGTCATACCAGAATATCTGTTCCGCCGGTTGCCGCGCCCCGGGAAATTTGGATGGATTCATTCCCATAAGCCGTTCATATTCCATTTGCGTTACAGGGGTAATATCCATATAGAACGATGAAACGACCACTTCATGCGCCGGCCGGTCCGTGCTGTCGTTCTTGTCGCCCATGATAAAAGCGCCCCCGGAGATAAACTGCATCTTCACGCCGCCCGCCGTTGTAATCACATCCGCGTCTTGCGCCAGGCTGTCGCCGACGGTTGGCGGTTGGAGAACTGTCACCAAGGCAACAACGGCCGGGAAAATACTCTTGCCACACATAGCCCAACGTGGGCGTTGCCCACAATCCGGTGCAGCGTCATTGCGAGCAACGCGAAGCAATCTCGTCTTCCCGGATTGCCGCGTCGGGCTAGCGCCCGCCTCGCAATGACGATGCTTGCGAATTTCTTGTTCTTGATCATAGAAGATGACTGACACGGTACTACTCTTTTCTTATGGATACCGGTTTTCACGAGCCAAAATAAACTGCCGTCACTATTGTACACTTTTTTCGGGAGTGACTCGAAAACGCGGCGTCTGTAATCTGTGCATGGCACATTGTATGACGCCATGTCAAAATTGAAAGTAGAAGAAAGGCTGATTGCTTGAGCCGCTCCAGATAGCAAGGTATAGCAGCATGCCCGCAGCACATGCGACGCGGACGGGACGCGCCGAAACAACGTAATGGAAACGCGATTCATACAAGAATTGATATATCCAAACAGCACCGATTAACCCCAGCATTAACAATGGAAAATTAGGATTACTCCAGTTGGTCGCAACAAGCCTGGCCATGATAATAAACGCGTCGTTTATGGAATTTGCGCGGAAAAAGATTAACGAAAAGCAAAAGAATGAAAAAACGGCCATCTGTTTCATGAATCTGGGGATATGATCTCGATAAACGACGGATTGCTCGAGTTCCCGTGTTATTATGCGTCCAATCGCGTGAAAGAGCCCCCAAGCGATATAGGTCCATGCGGCGCCGTGCCATATCCCTGCTATAACCATTGTTAGGGTCATGTTTACATAGGTACGCACCTTGCGGCCGCGATTCCCTCCCAAAGGAATATAAACGTAATCCCTGAACCATGTGGACAAACTGATGTGCCAGCGTTGCCAGAAATCCCCGAGGCTGTCCGCCAGATATGGGTTTCTGAAATTAACCATGAGGCGTATGCCCATCATCCGCGCCACACCTCGCGCCATGTCGGTGTACCCGCTGAAATCAAAATAAATCTGCCACGCAAAGGCAAAAGTCGCCAGCAAGAGGGCAGGCGCATCATACAATTCGGGCACAGCATATATTTCGTCCACATAAACGGCCAAATAGTCGGCCAGCGCAACTTTTTTGAACAGACCTGTGAGAAAAAATGACATGCCTGTAAAGATATCCGAACTTGTGACGGATGAGGAATGGCGGAGCTGCGGCAAAAGATTGCGCGCCCGCTCGATAGGCCCCGCCACCAGTTGGGGGAACAGGGCGACGAACGCGGCATAGCGCAGAAAACTTGGTTCTGCTTCCATATTGCCGCGATAGAAATCAATGGTGTAACTCATGGATTGAAATACAAAAAAAGAAATGCCGATGGGAAGCAGTATGGTTGGCTCAGGCAGGGGCGCGCACAGATTGATGCGTTCCAAGATAACATTCAGATTCGTTATTAAAAAAGTGGCATATTTAAAGAAACCCAATAA
>DSBB01000410.1 GCA_011046175.1 Candidatus Hydrogenedentota bacterium
AGGCTGCTCGCCGAATATAAGTCCCTTGAAAACCTTTATGATCATATTGGCGAAATTAAAGGGAAACTTCGAGAATACCTCGAGCAGGACAGGGAACAGGCGTTTTTCTCCCGGGAACTGGTTACCATAAAAACGGATGTGCCGCTGGACATTTCTCCTGAACAGTGTGTCCGGAAACCGTGGGATGCGAAGCAACTGCAACAATGTTTTGAAGAACTGGCATTTCACTCGCTATTGAAGGAGATGTTGCCTGAAAGCGCGCCAAAAAAGATGGAAGGCGCCTATACGCTTGTTGACTCGCTGGAAAAACTGGAAAGCGTTATCAAGGAGATGGAAAGCGCGAAAATGATTGCCGTTGACACGGAAACCACTGATGTACACCCTATGTTCGCGCGTTTGGTCGGTGTATCGCTGTGCGCGCATCCCGGGGTTGCGTATTACGTGCCCGTGGAGCACGCGCCGCTCGACCTTGAGGAGATGATGAGCGCCGACGGGGGCGGGGGGCATGACTTGTCTATTGACGGCAAACGCGCGGTGGAACTGCTCAAACCCCTGCTGGAAGACGCATCCATAGGCAAGATCGGGCACAACATAAAATATGATATAATTGTGTTGCAACGGGCGGGAATTAGGGTGCGTGGGGTGGTCATGGACTCCATGGTGGCCTCGTACTTGACAGACGCCTCCCGTTTAAGGCACAATCTAGATGATCTGAGCCTTCACTATTTTAACCACAAGAAAATCCCCATTTCCGATCTTATTGGCAGCGGCGCCAAATCCATCACTTTCGATTATGTTCCGGTTGAAAAGGCAACCGCTTATGCGTGTGAAGACGCGGATATGACGTTCAGGCTGGCGGCGGCGTTGCGGCCGTTGTTGGAAAAAGACGGGCTTGACGCTCTATTCAATACGATCGAATTACCTCTTGTCCACGTGTTGGCCGACATGGAGATGCAGGGAATCGCAATTGACACGGAGCAGTTCGCATCGTTGCAGGCGGAAATCGTTGAGAACCTCAAAAAACTTGAATCACGTATTCACAAACTGGCCGGCGAGACCTTCAATATCAACTCTCCCAAGCAACTGCAGGTTGTTTTGTTCGAGAAACTCGGGTTGACGCCGGTCAGGAAAACCAAGAGTGGGTATTCAACCGACGTGGATGTGCTGGAAGCCTTGGCGCCGGAGCACCCGTTGCCTGAGGCGGTTCTTGAATATCGGACATTGGAGAAACTGCGCGGTACGTATGTGGAGGCGTTGCCCAAACTGGTGCATCCCGAGACAAAACGCATTCATACATCGTTCAACCAGGCGGTCACGGCCACGGGGCGCTTGTCGAGCAGCAGTCCCAACCTGCAGAATATTCCCGTGCGTACGGAATATGGCCGGAGGATTCGACAGGGGTTCGTGGCGGGCGCTCCTTCGTTGCGGCTAGTCGCCGCCGATTATTCGCAGATTGAACTGCGCATCCTGGCGCATTTGTCAAAAGATGACAGATTATTGGAGGCGTTCAACGCTGATGAAGACATTCATCGTGATACGGCGGCGCGGGTGTTCGGTATGAAACCTGAGGAGGTTACCCCCGATATGCGACGCCAGGCGAAAGCGGTTAATTTCGGCGTGGTATACGGCATAAGCGATTTTGGACTAGCGCGGAACTTGGGCATTGCGCGCGGTGAAGCCCGGAAATTTATTGATAATTATTTCGAGACCTATCCCGGAGTGGCCCGATGGCTGGAAAAAACAAAGGAAGAGGCCAAACGGGACGGGTATGTGACCACAATGTTCCAGCGACGCCGCTACATTAACGATATTAAAAGTAGGAATACCGTGTCACGCAATGCCGCTGAACGGATGGCCATTAATACGCCGGTTCAGGGGTCCGCAGCGGATATCATTAAAATCGCCATGGTGCGTCTTTATGAGGCGTTAAAGAATATGGAAAAGACCCATCTGTTGTTGCAGGTGCATGACGAGCTGGTTGTCGAAACGCCCGCAGAACACGCGGATGCGACAGCCGCGACCATGAAGGATATTATGGAGGGCGTGGTGGAACTGGCCGTGCCGTTGAAAGTGGATATCGGCGTCGGTTCCCACTGGGCGGAAATACATTAATCAAACAAAAAAAAAGGGAACGTCGTTTGTTGCGGCGTTTTTATAGAATCACTCGCTTTCTGTACTGACAAGGAAGCGCATCGAAAGGAATACACATGCCGGAGCATACAGCTTCAGAAAAATCCCACAACCACAGAACCAACAATCCCCGCCGAAAAAGCGGCCCGGGCAGGGGGCCGCAGGGAAAATCGAGCAAGCCGCGGCGGCCCGGACAGGGACACGGCCCGCGCAAACCCGCCATACTGGACGTGGCCAATGAGCCCATGCCTGATTTGGGGGACGGTCCGGATATTGCCATCCGTGACATGAAGTCCATGACCATGCAGCAGCTGATTGATCTGGCGGAGCAACTCGGCTTGCGCGAATATGGCGGACTCAAGCGGCAGGACCTCATATTCCGCTTGTTGCAGGCCAGCATTGAAAAGGCCGGTTCCGCCTATGGTGAAGGAACCTTGGAGATATTGCCGGATGGTTTCGGTTTCTTGCGTTCGCCGGATTACTCCTACCTGCCCGGGCCGGATGACATCTATGTGTCCCCCTCGCAGATTCGGAAGTTTGGACTGCGCACCGGCGACAGCATCAGCGGGCATGTCCGACCGCCCAAGGATGGCGAACGATATTTTGCCCTGCTTAAAGTGGAATCGGTGAATCATGAAAGCCCGGACGAAGCCTATAAGAGGATCAATTTTGATAATCTGACGCCGTTGCATCCCGATGAACGGCTGCACCTCGAGACAACGCAGGATGAGATTGCCATGCGCATCATGGACCTCATCTCGCCCATCGGAAAAGGACAGCGCGGCCTTATTGTGGCCGCGCCCTTCACCGGCAAGACGGTCTTGTTGCAGAAAATAGCGAACAGTCTTGCCGTGAATCATCCGGAGGCAACCGTTATCGTGCTGCTTATTGATGAAAGACCCGAAGAGGTGACTGACATGCAGCGGTCCGTCAAAGGTGAAGTGATCGCCTCCACCTTCGACGAACCCCCGGAGCGCCATGTGCAGGTTGCCGAGATGGTGTTGAACAAGGCGAAGAGATTGGTGGAACATAAGCGCGACGTCATTATTCTGCTCGATTCCATTACGCGGCTGGCGCGCGCATACAACGTAATTGTTCCCGCCAGCGGCAAGGTGTTGTCCGGAGGTGTTGACTCGAATGCGCTCCAACGCCCCAAGCGTTTCTTTGGCGCCGCGCGCAATATCGAGGAAGGCGGAAGTTTGACCATACTGGCGACGGCGCTGATTGAAACCGGAAGCCGAATGGATGACGTCATCTTCGAAGAATTCAAGGGCACGGGCAATATGGAATTGCATCTCGACCGCAGACTCATGGAAAAGCGCATATTCCCGGCCATTGACGTCAACAAGTCCCGCACCCGAAAGGAAGAACTCCTTATTTCCAGTGAAGAATTGGAGCGCATCTGGCTGTTGTTCCGAGTACTGAGCCCGTTGGAATCCACGGAGGCGGCTGATTTGTTGATTGGTAAACTTAAGAAAACCAAAAATAACGAAGAATTTCTCGCTCTTATGCAAAAGATGTGATTGCCGCCGCATCCTCGGAGCGGCAACGCACGCATTGAAAGAAGCGCGGGGCACAAGATAAAGGCGACGGCAGATTCAACATGTTTTTGACTGCGTAAGCCATGCCGTTCGTGATGGCTTTGTTTTTGGAATTGATGCGTACAGGAGCCGATTATGCGTGTTGCGCTTGTTGTGGCAGCCTTGTTTTGGGCGACTGCAACGCCTGATTCCACCGCCATTGGCTTGGAGGCTTTTCCATTGCGTATTGTTTGGGACCTGCATATTTCTCCCGAAACGGAGCATGTAACCGAATGGCTTGCGCGGCAGGGGTGGTGCTGGGCCGTCGAAGTGCCGCCACATGCGGCGCCCGAACAGGTGCTCGGCCTCAAGAATGCAGGTTTTGTGGTCGTCGGCCAAATCCACGCACACCCCGAAACCCGGATTTGGCACTGGTCCCGCCAAAACATGGCAACGCCCGATATTGAAGCGTTTGTAACCCTTATCCGGCAAGCCAATGAAGAAGCGCCCCGCATACAGTTCTTTATGGAGGATGATTCGGCGGGAGTCGGCTTTTCCGCGGCATATCTGCGTAATCCGCCTGCATCGCACGCCGCCGCAAAAGCGATGTTCGATGAATACCTTGAAACGGCGATGGACGCGGCGCGGTGTTTCCCCGATGTTGTGCCTTGGGCTATGGCCGGATTTGCAGGCACATCACACCATTACGCCCGGCATGGCGCCCGCTGTATTATCATTGAGCGCGCCAATGATGACGTGGAAGATTTGCAGACCGCGATTGCATTCGCAAGGGGCGCCGCCCGGCAGTTCGGATGCGAATGGGGGATTGATCTGTCGTTGTGGTGGGGCGTCATTTACGGGTGTGCGCATAATCTTCCCGCTTCCTTTTACAAGCGCCATTTGTGGTTGTCGTATATAAGCGGCGCCCAGGTGTTCCGAATTGAGGGCGGCGATCTTCTCGTGACGCCGAATGGGCCGACATGTGTCGCAGGAACAGTGGCGGAATTTGCTTCGCGTGCATGCGTTCTTCCGCCCGGCAAAGCGGATGCGCCTGTGGCGGTGTTGCTGCCGCAGGATCATGGATGGATGACGCCTGCGTATTGGCGCACCGCCAATGAATCATGGAACTATGCGCGTCTGCCCTATCGGCAGGGTGATCGCGGCATAGACGGCTTTTTTGGCGCGGCCTTTCCATCTTCGGTATACGCGCAGGACCCGTTCCCGAAAGGGGCTTATGCCGAGGAGGAACCCCCGGCTTCACCCTTTTCCCTGTCCTGCATTACGCCCGAGTTTGCCCATGAGCCTGGGCAAGTGTGGCGCGCCGCGCCGCCCATACTTTTTGGCGCGTACAAAAACAGGCGGGATGCATACGCTGATTTTACGGTGAACGGCATTGATCCGTCGCCGTATCGCCCGATGGGTGATACCCGCTGGGGCGATGTCCTTGATGTAATTACTGACGACGCGACAGTTGACGCTATGGCGGCCTATAAGGTGCTCATCATTCTGGGGCGGGTGCTCATGACAGATTCGTTGCGCGAGCGACTTTTACGCTATGTGGAACACGGGGGGAGCATGATTTGGGCGGCCGGCGTCGCTTCACCCGTTGAAGACCGTTTAGTGGGAGCGCTTATCCAACCCGAGTTGCGCGCGGGACGGGAATGGCAATGGCGGAACGAGGATTTTCAGCGGGAAGCGTTTCGTTACTGTCCGGTGGTCCTTAATCAAGCCGGGCAGGACGGATTGGAGATGGTTGCGAAGACACGCAGCGGACAGCCTTTGGTCTTATCCCATCGAATCGGGCGCGGCATCGTCTACACCTGTCTTGTCCCTTGGTTTGAAGCGGGGCACACGCCGCTGTCGCGTCTTGCGCTGCGTCTGTTTGACGAGGTGATTCGCCCGTTACAGCCTGTTGTTGTTGAAGGGCCGCCGGCCGCATGGACGTGCGCAAAAACGGAGGAGGCTCTCTATGTGGCGATAGCCAATCATGATGACGCCGTCTGGAAAGGCAACATAACGGCGCGGAATTTTTCTGAGTCCATTGACTGTTGTACAGACATCATCGAAAACGAAACAATCGGGTTCGAAAACAACAGCGGCGGCATTAAGATTGATATTGATATCAAGCCTTTTGATGTGCGCGTTTTACAATTCAAGTACTTGAAAAAATAACGGTGAAAAGCTATGGAAACATGGAAAGAAAACGAAATCGTTTTTAACGGGAAAGTGGTTTGCCTGCGGGTGGGTTCTGTGGCGCTTGATGATGGGTCCACGGCGTATCGTGAAGTGGTCGAACACCCCGGGGGCGTGTGTGTATTGCCTTGCAACGGCGCGGCGTTTGTGTTCGTGCAACAGTATCGAATCGCGCTGAAAAAGGATATGCTGGAAGCGCCCGCGGGAAAACTCGAGCGGGATGAGTCGCCGGAGCAGTGCGCCGTGAAAGAACTCCGAGAGGAAACAGGCTACGTGGCGGGACGGATTATAGATTTGGGCATTGTTTATTCATCAGTCGGATTTTGTAATGAAGTGATACATCTTTATCTCGCAATGGAGTTGACTTCCGTGGGCAGCCGGCCCGAGCCTGAAGAGCGCATAGAACCCGTATTCATGTCTGTTGATAAGGCAAGACAACTGCTGGCGGACTGCGGTTTCGACGATGGAAAGACTGCCGTGGTGGTGCAACGCGCCCTCTCATGGCTTGATGCAAACGGGATGAAAGGAACCCGGAACCTATGATGCGCATTATATTGGCAAAGCCGCGCGGGTTTTGCGCAGGAGTGGACAGGGCGATTAAAAGCGTTGAAAAAGCGCTTGCCCGCTATGGCCCGCCGGTGTATGTGCTGAAACACATCGTCCACAACGCGCACGTTGTCGAAGATTTGCGCCGCAAGGGCGCTGTGTTTGTGCAGCGGGTTGAAGATGTTCCCGAACACGCTCATTTACTGTTCAGCGCGCACGGGGTGGGGCCAAAACAGCGCGCGCTGGCGCGTATGCGCGGTTTGAGGGTCATTGACGCAACATGTCCGCTTGTGGAAAAGGTTCATCATGAGATACGGCGTTTTGCGGCGGAAGGCTATACCATAATCTATATTGGCGATGCGGGCCATGATGAAACGCTCGGGGCTGTTGGTTGGGCGCCAGACTGCATTAAACTGGTGGGAACGCAGGAAGAGGCGCGCTCTATTGCGGTCGCCAATCCGGAGAAAGTGGTTTACATTATGCAAACAACCCTCAGCATGGTTGATTGCGAAGAAATTGTGGCGACGCTTCGCGAGCGTTTCCCGAAAATCGCGGTCCCGCACAAGCCGGATATCTGTTATGCCACCGGCAACCGGCAGAAGGCCGTCATGTCCCTTGTGCCTGAAGCGGACAGCGTGTTTATCGTGGGCGATCCGGAAAGCGCCAACTCGAGGCGCCTGCGCGATATAGCCGGCAAACTGGGCAAGCCCGCATACCTTATTCCCGACGCGGCCGCCATTGACGACGCATGGCTGGAGGGCGTGGAAATGCTCTTGTTAAGTTCCGGCGCGTCAGTGCCTGAGCATTTGGTGGACAGCGTAATACGGCATATTAAGGAACGCCGCGAATGTGTGGTGGATGAACGCATATTCGTAAAGGAACAGGTGCACTTCCACCTGCCCATATAATGGTGTCCCGCCGCAGCAAACTTGCCTCGCACCCAAATCTCGCCATGTAAACGCGCTATGACGCCAAGACGCCAAGACGTATCGAGGCGTTTATTGACCCAAAATATTCGTTAGTAAACGGTAGACGGCTTCAATGACATTAACCAATTGCAGGATGACGTCAAGAATGGTCAATATGTCCTGAGCGGGGGCCGGGATTTGTTTGATTGTCTTTTTTACCATACGCTTTATCCTTCCTCTATAAACGGTTGCCAACAAGTCAATTGCATTATAACACATATTGCGGGAAAAGGAATATGTTGACTGGAAAATTTTTCCCCGCTTGCCTCATCCTTTTATGACGGGAAGCAACTGCTTGAATTCAGAAGTGCCCGCTTTGCGAAGCAATTCAAAAATGGCCATCTCGGCGGTCGCGCAATGTGCCCCGGCTTGTTGCAGGCGCGCCAGTCCGGCTTTGTATTCATATTTCCTGCTGGAAACAATCGCATCTTTGACCAGATATACTTCGTATCCTTGAGCCAGCGCGTCAAGCCCGGTTTGCAGCACACACACGTGCGTTTCCATTCCCACAATAAGCAGCTGTTTTCGTTCGGTGTCTTGGAGCGCCCTGCGAAATGCGTCGTTGGCGAGACAGCCAAATTCCATTTTAGGCATTCGCTCCGTCTGCCCCAACGCGTCCAAAATGCCTGCGTTTGTTGAGCCCAGCCGCTCGGGATTCTGCTCCGTAACAAGAATCGGGAGATCAAGTATGCGCGCCATGCGCACTACACGTTCCGCCTGATGAAGATAATTTTTGACGACGGCCTCCGCCTTGGGCATCAAGATATCTTGGATGTCAATAACAAGCAGCGCTGTTTGCTCGCGATTCAGCATGGAATTTCCTCAGCTATTTTTTGCGGGGACGCCGGCTGTTTTCTTCCCGGATGGCGCTTGCCCTGTAGAAAAGAGCCGGCTCGATAATAGGTTCATGCAGACCTTCTGTCTCTATGTCGCCGTAGGTCACGCGCCCCCGGTAGGTGCGGTTGGACAGAATTATGGCTATGGCCTGGCGTGACCATTTATTGCCTTTGCGGGTAAAGATTTTTTTGCTGTGTAAAAAGTCAACAACTTTGCCCGTGCTTTCGGTGCGCACGTATTCGCGGAAAATCATACGCACTACCTCCGCTTCCCGGTCGTCCACCAACAACGGTTTGTTTTCGTCGTTATTGCGTCGGTAGCCATAGGGAGCGGGACCTGTGCCATAGCGGCCTTGTTGCACGGCCGTTAACTGGCCGCGTTTGACTTTATAGCCGTGCGCGCTGCGACTCGAGTTGCGTCTTAAGGCTTTGCTGTCCACTGTTTTGTTGTCTTCAGCCCGGTTTCCCATCGGTAATATCCATCAATGCTGTATCCCATCTACACCACCAATGACTGTTTGCTTATGACCTCTTTACAAAATGCTCTCAAAAGCAACAGCGCTTACATGTTATCCATCGTGGGCGTTGCCCGTAGCCCAATTTCTTGTCTTATGTCATTGCGAGCGGAGCGAAGCAATCTCACTGCCTCAGACTTGCGTTCTCCTCGCAATGACGGAAGAAAAAAAAATACCCTTCAACTTCATCTTATTTGTTCACCGGTTCTGACCAGTACTCTCATGGAATCTGCCCAAGTCCATACTAATTATTGTACGCTGTTTTAATTGAAATGTCAAGAGTTTATCGCGAGATTTTTTTGGCATGTAGTGAATATTTGTAAAAATACGCTTTCGTGGCTAATTATGCATCGTTTCCGAATGGCGAGTTTGATATAATGGCAACACCTAGCGGTACAGGAGAATCAATTGACAATGGATAAAACACTGAAAATAGCTCTCGTGGGAGCCGGTATGTTCGGCGGGGATGTGCATTTGCGATCTTACTGTCAACTGGAGCGCAGCGGTTTGGCGCCTTGGTTGGGACGCCTCGGGCTTGATCCTATGGCGCGAAAACTGGGTGATATCACCATTGAGTTTGTGGCGTTGGGGACGCGCACACCCGCCACCTGTCAGCAGCGCAAGGAAGAGTTTGCTAAAGAAGGCATGGAGTTTGCCGTGTATCATGGGGAAACGCCGTGGGTTGATATCCTGCGGGACTTCCCCGAGCTGGACATATTGGCGGTTGCCACGCCGGATCATCTTCATACCCCGCCGATAGTGGCCGCTCTTGAGGCGGGCGTGCATGTTATTACGGAAAAGCCGATGGCGTTGGACGCAAATGAGGCCGATGCGGTGCTCGCGGCGTCAAGAAAGGCCGGACGCCTCGTCGGCGTGGATATGCACAAGCGGTATGATCCAGACCACCTCCGTATCCGGGACGATATTGCCCGGCACATAGGAACACCCTTGTATGGGCTGGCATTGCTTGAGGAGCCGTTGCAGGTTTCCACGCAGGTGTTTCGCGCCTGGGCGGAGAAAAGCGACCCATTCAGTTATGTCGGGTGCCACTGGACGGATTTGTTTATCGCCTATTTCAAGGTGAAGCCGGTATCGTTGCATGCGGTGGGACAAAAGAAAAAATTGCGGCGGGAATACGGCATGGACGCTTTTGATGCGGTGCAGGTAAAAGTGCAGTTTGACAATGGCATGAGCATTGATTTCCATAATAACTGGATATTGCCGGACTCATTTGAAGGCCCTGTGAATCAAGAGAGCCGCTTGTTTGGCACAAACGGCATGGTCGAGTCGGACACGCAATATCGCGGCCTGCGATTTGCAACGGGCGACAAAGGAATGCGCACGGCCAATGTCCACATGACCCGTGATGTCCGGCGCGAAGACGGTTCGCACGCGTATTGCGGGTATGGTGTTGACAGTATTGTTGTTTGTGTGGAAAAGATAGCCGAGATGAAATTTTTAGGCAGGACGCTGGACGAAATCGCCGGCACCTATCCCGACGCCGTCGAGGGGCGGCTGTCGGTGTTGATTGTCCATGCGGCGCGGGAAGTGGCAAGACGTAATTACGCTTATCTGGAGCAGGGGAAGGGCGCTCCCGTAACCGCCTTGTTTAATGA
>DSBB01000081.1 GCA_011046175.1 Candidatus Hydrogenedentota bacterium
ACGAACGGTTGTGGCACACAGCGCGGCATATCGGACGCGGCCACGGTCTTGGCGATTTGGGCGCGGCGCCGGGCGTGGAGGCAGCGGTTGATCTTGACACCGACGCTTCTGATCCGCAATTGCTGTTCGGCTTGCTGGAACTGCTGCGCGCGGCGCCCCACCCTGACTACCGTCGGCTGGCGCTCCGTCTGGGCGACAACATTTT
Organism: Candidatus Hydrogenedentota bacterium; assembly: GCA_011046175.1. Lineage (GTDB taxonomy): Bacteria > Hydrogenedentota > Hydrogenedentia > Hydrogenedentales > CAITNO01 > SLFT01. The sequence goes on from DSBB01000081.1 coordinate 206, forward strand.
GGCGACCCGTTTTTTTGACGGTTTCTTCCTGCCGTCGTCCGCGCATGTCAACGCGACCTTTGACGCTTTGGAGCCGCTTGCCCTGCTGACGTTGGAAGCGCACTTGCGCGGCACACCCGAAGCCGCGCCCGTTTGGCCCGCCGGACGCGGCTACATTCACGGCCCCCATGACGGCATGGGACGCACTACGGACAGTTCCGCCATCTGGTCCAAAACCCGCAGGTAACATTACAAGGAGAGATTCGCATGGGTATCGTCAATCCGAAAAATCCGGCGTGGATTTTATGCACGCCCCTTTTTTCGTTACTTCCTTCCATGCAAAGCAATCATCCCGCCCGGGGCGTTGTTCCGGGATCGCGCTTTGTTCTTGGTATTACGTTCGCACTGTTTGCGTTGGCTCCGCTTTGCGTTGCATTTGCGGGCGCCGCGAATTTGCAGGGAGAAGACGCGCGGGATCGGGCCTTCGCCGTACGCGCGCTGGGCGAAGAAGGAGGCGCGGACGCTGTTGCGTCGCTGGCTGTCGCGTTAGGGGACGCCAACGTGTTTGTCCGCGCAACGGCCATGCAGGCGTTGCATGACTTGGGCTGCGGCCCATTGCGGCAGGCCGTCATCATGGCGCTTGAAGGCGCCCTTACGGGGGACAATCCGCTTGCCCGCGCGGGCGCGGCGGAAACCTTGGGCATGTTGAAGGCGGAAAATGTCGCGGAAGCGCTGACGCGCCTGCTTGAAGACCAACATGCTCGGGCGCAACATGCAGCGGCCTGCGCGCTTGCGCGTGTTAACGCGAAAGACGCCGCGCCGGAATTGATCGCATTGGCCCGCGCCGCCGGCGCCGCGCCCTTTGCGCGTATGGGCGCGGTATGGGCGTTGGGCGAACTGAGGATCGAACAGGCGGTTGCGCCGTTGCTTGAAGTCATTGAGGAGGGCCGCCGCGGCGAATGGAATTACACCTCCGTGGCGGTATACGCCGTGGAGGCGCTGGGCAAAATAAACGCCCCGGCAAGTCTTCCCCGTCTTGTGTCAGCGATGAGCATTAAAGACCGCCACCTGCGCGCGCAATTGGCCGTCACATTGTCAACAATGACGGGTCATGACTTTGGTCAGGATCAAGAGAAGTGGAAAACGTTTCTATCATCAGGCTCCTGAAGGCCGGAGATAATGTCCGAACAATGAATAAGGATCGGGTTATGCAATTGAAACTGGATACCGCGCCCTGGCAGAGCGCAACCAAAGCAGTGGACGGTGACGGTCGTCATCAAGCGGTGGGGTATTGGCATGAAACGGTTCAGGTGGCGCCGGGCGCGCCGCTTTCCGACAAGATACAATGCGACGTGGCCATAGTGGGCGGCGGTTTTACCGGACTCTCGACAGCCTATCATTTGAAACGCCAGAAGCCCGACCTTGACGTGGCGCTCATCGAGGCGGGCGTTGTCGGCCACGGCGCCAGCGGGCGCAACGGGGGCTTTGTCATGCCGTTGCTCGGCTGGGATTTGCTTTATGCCGTGGACAAGCTCGGCGACAAGACGGCGCGCGCCGCCTATCGCGTGATGTACGACGCTGTGGCGCATGTAAAGCGGATGGCGTTGGAGCATAATCTGGACTGCGACCTTGAGGCGACCGGCTACTTGTTGTTGAACACCTGCGGGGCGCGGGAAAAACGCGCGCGACGCGAATACGGAGCCGCGCACAGGCTTGGTTTTGACCATCAATGGCTGGAACGCGACGCTCTCGCCGCCTACATCCGGTCGGACCGGTTCAGCAGCGGCGTATTCGATCCGCACCCCTGCGTGATCAACCCCGCCAAATTGTCCCGCGCCATGAAACAATTGGTGGAATCGCTCGGCGTGAAGGTGTATGAACAAACGCCGTTGCGCGCGCTGAAGGACGAAAAGCCGGCGCTGCTGCATGCCGGTGAGGGCGAGATTCGCGCGCATCAGGTGATGCTGGCCGTGAACGGCTACGGCGAAGCGCTCGGCTTCATGAAGTCGCGCGTCATGCCCGTTCATACTTTCATTGTGCTTACGGAACCGCTCACCGTGAAACAGCTGGATTCGGTCGGCTGGAGCGAAAAGCGCGCGAGCCTTGAATCGGCGCGCAACTTCATACACTATTTCCGTCTTACGGCGGACAATCGTATTCTGTTCGGCGGCGAAGACGCCAAGTTGTATTTTCAAGGCCGTTATTTCGACCGGGACGAGAGTGTTTTTGAGGCGCTGAAAAGCCGGTTCCGCGAGTATTTCCCGCTGTTGAAAGATGTTGCGTTTACCCATGAATGGGGCGGCGTGCTCGGCGTGTCTTTGGATATGTTTCCGTCATTCGGCGCGACCGGCAAATACGGCAACCTATTCTACGCGGGCGGTTATTCGGGACACGGCGTCGCCCTGAGCAACTACGCCGGCGCGCTACTTGCGCCGATGATGCTGCGCGCCGCCGGAGAAACCCACATTCCGGAATTTCCCGACGCGCCTTTCTTTGTGGGACATCGCCCCGCCTGGCTGGGCTTCGAGCCGCTCCGCTATATGGGCGTACAGGCTTATCGCGGTCTGTTGCATATACAGGATATTATTGAAGGCGCATAATCCGGCTCAATAAAAACGCCGCTTCCGGGCAGGTTATATCTTTGGCAGGGAGGCAGCGGCGATGGATTGCCCGACGCGGCGGCTTTTCTCGTCAGGCAATTGAATGCGCATTTTTTCCGCGAGTTCCGGAAATTCATTGCGCAGTATTCTGTTTGCGCCGTCGAGGATAATATCGCCTCCGCTGCCGGACGTGCACCGCCCCAGTATGAGCGCATGTTTGATTTCGTAGAAATCGGCATAGTGCGCCAACGTGTAGCCCATGTACACGCCCATGGTTTCCCATATCAGGCGCGCGCCCTTGTCGCCGGATTCAAGTTTGTGCTGCACGCATTTCAATTTTTCAGCCGGCAGAATGTCGTCGGGCAACTCGATGCCCGCTTTTGACGCAAGTCGGAATACGCATTGTTGCGAGAAATAGGACGCTCCGACGCCGTAATCGCCGGACCATTCTTCCACGGTGGCTCTGGGATTATAGTCCACGGGACAGAAAGCGAGTTCGTTGAGCCACCCGGTGATGTTTCCCTCCATATTAACATACCCGCCCGCCTCGCTGGAGCCCAAGGCAATCCCGAGCACCCCATTATCTTCGAGGGACATGGAGCCCGCCAAGGCGGTCACTTCGCCGTCATTTACAATGACCAGCGGCACACCCATTTCTTTTCCGATCCGGATGAAGAGATCATGTACTTCGTCGAACCGTTCCTTCGGCACGCCACGGAACAAGGACGCGACCATGGCGCGATTGTTGACATATACGCCTGCGGCGCTTCCGCCGACGGCGTCGAGCCGCGGCATTTTTGCGGCGGCTGTTCTGATGGCCGTCATCACCTCGTTATAATGGTAGGCGGGGTCGCTATTCCCGGCCGGTTCCCATACGACCTCCTCGCTGTAGACGGCTTCGCCGTCCATGACCGCGCTCACTTTCCGGTCTGACGCGCCCAAGTCGAACCCGACGCGGCAACCATCGAGATGCCTTCCCAAGGGCATGGACGCTTCATTTTCCGGGGGCACGTCTTCCGGCGCGCATGACACCACTGAAAAAGGCCTTTCGTAAACAGCCTCGCCCATGAAATGATAATCAAAATTGCGCAAACCGCCATCCTGATAGCACTGTTGCAAATACGCGCCCACGGCGGGGGGGCCGCCGACATAAATCCGGTATCCCCCGCACTGCCAGAGCAAAAACTTGATCAGACGCTCCGCATAAACTTTATTCGCCTCCGCATTGTCATGGCTCTCATCAAATACACATGTTTCAAAGCGCGATATGGAGCCGTCGGCACGCTCCAATGCCAAAACAAGGGGCGCGCTTTTTCCTGATTCCTTGACGGATTGGATAAACTTTCGGTTCGCCAGGACAGGGGGACGAAAATCCGGGTCCAGCGGCGGGACGGTGGGCGGAGGCACAAGCATCCGGAATTCAGTCATAAGAGTTGCTCCTTTAATTTGTCGCCATGCCCGTATTTCTTGAAATGCGGCGGCGTCAGTGGCGGGCGTCGCCCACAACCCTAACGTAGACGCGGCATAACACGGCGATTTATGATAACGGAAACATGCAACACGCCTCAAAAAAGGCCACTACTCCGCGTTCACGGTCGTATTCCATACTCGTCCCAAAAACGCCATTTTCTTTTATGCTCTTTGCTGATGCGCGCCTTGTAATCGGCATGACAAACGCACCCGCGCCAGTCCGTTATCAAATCCGCCATCGCATCCAGTTTTTTGAGATATGTTGCGCCGTTGCGGTATGCCTTGGCTTGACCTCGCTCCAGTATCGAATCAAGCAGCGCGCGATAAACAACCGTTGCGGCAAGGCGCTCCTTTGCCGCCTCCATAAACTTGGCGACGGGCGCCAGGGAGTAATAATTTTTCCCGTTGATTTGCTGCCGCCACTGCACCAGATACGCCGCAGCCGCCGCGGTTTTTTTCATCGCAATGAGAAACGACGTATTCTCCGCGCAAAACGTATCCTCCGCGAGGATTTTTTCGACCTGTTCCTCGAGCAACTTTTCGCGGCGCTCTTCGCCAACCACTGAAATCACCTGTTCAAAACGCTCGCTGCTCATGTTCCGGTGGAATAATCGCCACGCGGCCGCCTCGGCCTCTTTCATGTCGCCTTTGTTTCCATATATGTCCAGGAGCATATTATCTTTTTCGTCTTCCAGCCAAGGCTTCTCGTCATTCATGCGGCTAATCCACCGTAGCGCCGCGTCCTCATTTCCGCTTGCATGATAGGCTTTGGCAATAGCCAGACAGGACTCCGGCGTTGTCTCAGGGAACGCCGCAAGACGGGCCTGCTCAAACAGCGCCGGCTCATTCAAAAGTTCCGCCAGTATTTCAATACCATTCAAGGCATGATGCCGGTTATACTCATTCTCGGCGCAGTGGTCGGCAAAATTCTGAAACAGCGAGACCATTCTTCTCAGTTGCGTCTCGGGCAAATATGCATTGGCGTTTTTCAGCAGCCGCGCGCGCACGCCGTAGTTGCTGTCCAAGAAAAGCGTGGCAATTCTGTCCGCAACCCATTGCGCATCGTCACAGGCGACGGCAAAATGCGCAAACACCCCGGCAGCGGCCATGTAATACAGGTCGGACACCGTTCCATCGGAATCATCGCATTTTTCAAGAATATATTCGTCCGTTTCGAAAAAGGACGCCATAAGATCAATCCCCGCCCTTGGGTCTTCAACGTTCATCCGGATGTCATCGAGAATCAACGATAACCGGCGCGCCAAATGGGCTGCCTCCCCATACCCGTAGAAATGTTCATCGCGAACAAGTTGTTCGATGTTTTCCCGTATACGGCGGACGCTTTCTTCCGGTGGACTCGCGAGCATTTGAACATAGTCCCGCACATCCTTATCCCGAGCCGCAAGCGTACACAAGGCGTCGGCAAGGCGTGATACGCCAAGCGCGCGCAAGCGCGAATTCAGGCTGGTGATATTGTCCGACATTATTGCCGGCTCCTTTTGACGCAAAGGTTAAAAAACGCATCTGTCCAGCAGACAGCACATCCTAACGCGGGCTTTGCCCACAACCCATATTTTACTAATTTCCTTGTATGTTGTTCTTGATCATAGAAGACGACCGATAAGGCACCAATAACAGTGAACACCCGTCATTCCCTTATGACGGCCTGACCTGATAGCAGGCCTCCAACGATTACATGTCAACGGGTTTTATGCGCACATTTCGGAACCATGTCTTGCCGTGGTCGCCCTGCAGCATGATGGGGCCCGGCTCGTTTACGCCGCGCCGTAATGCGCCGCCGGTAACACCGCTGATGGTAACATTGTCTTGAACAAGTTTGTCGTTCAGTTTGACCGTCAGTTTGTCGCCCACATAACGGATGTCGAATTTGTGCCATTCGCCGGGGGGCAGACTGGCGTTTACCAGCGGCGCGTATTGGTCGTAAACAGCCCCTGCGTCGCCCTTGTCCATCTTCTCCCTTCCGTAACTGTCAAGTATCTGCACCTCGACGCGTCCGCGCAGGTACACGCCGCTGTTGCCTCCGGGCATTGTTTTATATTCGATCTGCAATTCAAAATCCTTGAAATTGGCGACCGTTGCGAGGTCGCGCCCATTGTCGGCGTCGTTTGTCATGGCGCCGTCTTCAACCGTCCAGAAATGCGGTTCGTTGGGCCGCCGGGCATTGCGCCAGCCTTCCATTGTCTCGCCGTCGAACAGCGTTATCCATCCTTCCGCGTCCGGTTTCGGCAATTTTTCCAGCGGGGTCAGATCGAAATTGCGCTGTGCGCAGCTGGGCAACATTATAAAGCAAACCAGAAGCGACACAGCGCCCGTGATGGCATACCATTTGGTCGTCGTCATTTTCTTTTCTCCTATGTTTCTGATTGATTGGCGCCTCCAATGGCGCAACCGTAACCCCGCAAGCATAATCAGCGGCCGGGAAAGATGCAACTTTTTGCCGAAACGACATTCTTTCAATGTTGCGTTGCAGCGTCCACACTGGTATCCTGTTATCAATCAGGCATGAGTAAGCAAAGACCTCTGAAAGGACGCAGCCAATGAAATTCCACTCTTTTTATCGAACGATATTGGTAACGTTTTTTGTTTGCCTCGGTGTCGGTTTTCATGCGCATGGCGACAATCTCCTGCGGGCGGGCATCGGTGTTAGAAGCATTGTGCCCGAACAGCCCGGTTTCCACATGAGCGGTTATTTCAGTGAACGGGTGAACACCGGGGTGCATGATCCGTTGCAGGCCAAGGCCATTGTGCTTGAGCAGGACGACACCCGTGTGGCGCTGGTTTTTTGCGATTTGATCGGCGTCATTCGCGAAGTGACCGACGCCGCGCGCGCGCGAATCGCCGCCGAGTGCTCCATACCCGTGTCCCACAGCGTCATTGCCGCGACGCATACGCACACCGGTCCGTTGTATTATGGGGTATGGCAACGGTATTACGAACAAAAACACGGGCAAACGGAAGACGCCGACCTATCGAAGTACAAAGCCTATTTGTCAGAGCAGATTGGCGGAGCCGTCTCCGACGCGGCGGCGGCATTGTCGCCCGTGAATTTGCGTCACGGGTTTGCAATCGAAGACTCCCTCTCTTTTAACCGCCGTTTCTTTATGCGCGACGGCACGGTGCGCTTCAATCCGGGGCGTATGAATCCCAAGGCAATCCGCCCCGCGGGTCCGATTGATCCGCAGGTGGGCTTGATCGCTTTTTCGCGTTCCGGCGCGGACAGACCGCACGCCTTGCTCACCACGTTCTCGCTGCATCTGGACACGGTGGGCGGCCTTGAATTTTCCGCCGACTATCCCTATCACCTCGAGCAACGGCTTCGCGAGGAATTAGGCGACTCTTTTGCGTCCGTGTTCGGAACGGGCCCCTGCGGCGACGTGAATCATATAGACACATCGCAAAACCTGTCGCAGAAAGGACACGAAGAAGCGGGGCGCATTGGCCGGACGCTTGCTGACACAATTCTTGCGCATCTGTCGGCGCTGCGCCAGTGTGAAACACCGCATCTGGCCATGTTGCGCGCTGTTACGGCCATGCCGCTGCAATCCTACACGCCCGAGGAGCTGGCGTGGGCCGAGGCGGAAATCGGAACGCTGGAAGACCGTGACGTGCCCTTCCTGGAACGGGTCAAAATACGCCGCATCATTGACCTTGCCATGCGCGGAAGCGACACCGTACCGGTGGAAGTGCAGGCATTGCGTCTGTGCGATGACGCGGCGATCGTGTTTCTTCCGGGGGAAATCTTCATTGAACTCGGCCTGTCCATCAAAGCCTCTTCGCCCTTTGCCGATACGCTGGTGGTCGAGTTGTCCAACGACAATCCCGCTTATGTTCCCACTGCGAAAGCCTTTGCGGAAGGCAGTTACGAAGTGGAGAATTCGCGCGTTGCGCCCGGCGCGGGCGAACAGATTGCCGAAATGGCGCGCCGCCTGTTATATCAACTGAAATTTGCCGCGGAATGAGGGAACACGGGAACGCTTGACCGGCATGGAGGGTTTCGGTTGCCCTTGCTCGGTTAAAGCGCTCCGGCAGTTAGGCCCGTCGCCATCCCGGCAAAACGCAACGTATCGAGGGTATCATTAACGAACGCCATGAGCCGCCGTATTTGGTCAACGTCATTCTGCAGCAACGCCTCGCGCAGCTGCGTGAGAAAAACGGACTCTTCCATAACGCTTCGCGCAATACGCGCAAGCAGACCATGTCGTTCAGTAACACCCGCCAGACAGCCCAATTGCTCCGCGGCAGAGCGTAGAGAATGGCGCGCGTCTTCGGCGCGCCCGCTCCGCCACCCCGCCATTCGATAGGGCGACTTGTTCGCGTTTGCAGCGGCACAGGACGCCCACTGCTGAAATGCGCGATGGTTCACAATAACCCCATATTCCGAGGGCCGCATAAACCAAAGCGAATCCGGCGTCAATTCCGGCGGGGTAATGCAAACGCCGTGGGGTCTGCACGCCTCAAGAAACAGTTCCGTTTCCGCGCGGGTGTGATAGTCATCTTTGGGGCATGGATACTGCAAATGCACAACGGTAAACAATCCCGCTGCGCGGCAATGCCGCATGGTGGCGCGAATGGCGCTGATGCTCATATCGCATCCATAAAAGTCCTCGAGCAGGCGTTGGCTCCCCGACGGCGCGCGAAATCCGACGGCGCGGCAACCGGACGCGAAAAGTCGGTCTGCGAGGTCGGCGCCAAAAGGCGTGGTCAACCCGCCCAAGCTGTATATGGTCATAAAATTATTCGCGAGCAGCGTATCCGCAAACCGTTCGAATACCGCGCCGTCAACATGAGGCGCGTCTATGTGGAACGCTCCGGCGGCGCAACGTTCTTTCAACACCCGCATTTCGTCAAGAACAGACGCCACGGATTTTTGAAGGGGGCGTATGGTTCCCGTCTTGTAATCACATCGGGAGAAGCCGCCATTTGAAAATGCCACGGGATACAAGGCGAATTGTCCACTTCGGTTCGGCATACGAAAGAAATCAGACCACATGTCCAACGCCCCCGGCAACCCATCGCGCTTCGGATGGATGTTTCTGGGCGGGGAAACGACACCGGTTCGATTCCGAAAAAGCAGTCCCGGTATGCGCCCCCAGGATTCTGGAATCTCAATATTTTCACACAAGGCGGCCAACGCCGTTGCCGCGTCTTCCGTAATACCCGTGTCCACCATCGGCAAGTGATTCATGGCGCAACATCCAAACCGGGCAATATAAGGTCCCAAAATGGTCTGATGAATATTCGGCGCGTGACGGCGCACATAATTACCCATCGCTTTCACCGAGTTGAATTGGTCGCGTGTCTGCACATACCAACCAATTATGGCGGGTGAGCCGTCCAACAAATTGCGTCCGTATTGCTCCGCACGGCACGAGCCGCCTCCTGTGCCCGCCCGCGCCGCGCTCCCATACTCTGCGGCAAGACATCCATCGCCGTGTCCCCAAAAATACGGCCAGTTCGTCATGGTTTTGGCGGGGGCGGCATCCGTTTCCGATTTACGCTCGAAAGAATCCAAAACGCCAAAATCCACGACATCGGCGGCGACACCCTCGCGCCGAAGCATCCCGGCAAGCATCACCGGCGCGGTTTTCGGACAAAGTGATTCGAGATTCGCCCGCTCCCCCGGCACGAAAACCAATCGTATGCGCATACCTGTTCGTCCTCCCCGCCGGCCTGCGCCGCCGACATTGTATCTCGTTTTTATAACCATCTCATACACAATATGTAGACATTTCCAAAACCGCAACTACTACATATTGTCCTTATGGTAACACAGCCGAGAAGCATTTGCAACATTTTTTTTGGCGGCGCATCCATCCATGAGTTTTTTTACTTGAGTCATCACTGATAAACCCAGTATCAAATGTCTTACGATCTTTGAGTTTACAGCTTGTTTTTAAC
>DSBB01000295.1 GCA_011046175.1 Candidatus Hydrogenedentota bacterium
GAAAGATATATCTGGGCGAGAAATTCAAGCTGAAACACTGACGGGTATTCCGCCCGCCTTACAAGAATGGAAGGGTATTGCTGTTATCGCCAATGCGTGTTGTACAATGCCGCCAACGCGACCGCCGAGCGCGGTCCTTCGCTTCCGAATGGATATTCCTGGGGGCGTATGGTGCAGGATTCCAATTCGCTCAAGACGGGGGTGAACACGTCCCAGGCCGCCGCGAGTTCATCAGCGCGAATGAACAGGCTCTTGTCGCCGTTAATTACGTCCAGAATCAGCGATTCATAAGCGTCGGGAATCTCTTCCGGAAAGACGTCTGCGTAAGAGAGATTCAGGTCGGTTTTGTGCAGCGACATGGGCAGTCCGGGTTTTTTGTTCATCAGCGACAGGGAAATTCCCGCGTCCGGTTGCACGCGAATCACCAGTTCGTTGGCGTCCGGCGGGGTTGAAACGGCTCCGAAGATGTTGGCGGGCACATCGCGGAATACCACGCGAATTTCCGTTTTGCGGTCATTGAGTCCCTTGCCCGCGCGGATCAAAAATGGTATGCCATCCCAGCGTCGGTTTCGTATTTTCAATGCCGCCGCCGCATAAGTGGGCGTTATCGAATCCGGCGGAACGCCGTCCTCTTCCAAATATCCCCTTCGCTTTTCGCCCTTGTATTCCGCGCCCGTATATTGTCCCACCACAATGTCGTTCAAAGTAACGGGCGCAACAGAGCGAAGCACCTTTACTTTTTCATCGCGCACATATTCCGGATTCAAACTGAGCGGTTCGCTCATGGCCGTTAATGCGAGCATTTGCAAAAGATGATTCTGCATGACATCGCGTATAATACCGTAGGCGTCGAAGTAGCCTGCACGCCCCTCGACGCCGATGTCTTCCATCCATGTGATCTGCACATGGGCGATGTTGACGCGGTTCCACAGCGGCTCAAGCACGAGGTTCGCGAAGCGCAATGCCATAAGGTTCTGAATGACTTCTTTTCCCAAGTAGTGGTCTATTCGGTATGTTTGCGCTTCGGAAAATACGGTTGCCAGTTCCCGCGTCAATCTGTCCGACGAAGCGCGGTTCCGGCCAAAGGGCTTTTCAATAACGGCGCGATTCAGCCGTTTGTCAGCAATGTCGGTCGTTAAGCCGGCTTGTTTTAGCGAATGGGAGACAGGGATAAACAAGAATGGCGGTATGGAGTAATAAAAAATACGGGTGACCGACAGTCCATCCTTTTCGTTTTTATCCAGAATGTCAGCGAGACGCTTATAGTCTTCGTGAAGGTCATATTGCCCTGTAACATAAAAACAGCGCGCCAGGAATTTGTCCATAAGCGCGGGACATTCTTCTTCATCAGGCACATACCGGCAGGTTAAATGGCGCTTCAGCATTTCCCGGAACGTGTCAACATCCATTGCTGTCCGCGCGAACCCGCAGCAAGAGAAAGGTTCCGGCAACAGCTTGCGGCAATACAGGGCGAACAGGGCTGGAAAGATCTTTTTGGTTGCCAAATCTCCCGATGCGCCGATAATAATTATGGACAGATGTTGTTTCATGTTGCCTTGACCCGGTTTTGTCTGACTGCGTTAAGTGTACGCCACCACTTAAAAAACTGCAAACATCACCTGTTTTATTCCAACGTCGGCGGGGGCCTGCGCGTTTCCATTGGATTATTGCAGCCGCAACATGATAGAACTTACGCCTGTTATGAACCTTAATCACACAGGAATCGGCATGCGAACAGACGAATTGGATTATAACCTGCCTGAAGAGTTGATTGCCCAGCGTCCCTGTGAGCGGCGTGACGCATCCAGGTTGATGGTTGTTTTCCGTGAAACCGGTCATATCCAGTTGGACCATTACCGTAATATTGCCCGGTACCTGCATGCGGGGGATTGCATGGCGTTGAACAACACCCGCGTGATCCGCGCGCGTCTGCACGGGCGCAAGCAAACCGGGGGTAAAGTGGAGGTGTTTTTGCTTCGCGAGACGGCGCCGGGTTGTTGGACGGCGCTCGTGCGGCCCGCGGCGAAGGTAAAGCCTGGCTGTCCTGTTCGTTTCGGCGCCGGCTTGTCCGCTGTGATTGATCTGCGCCTTGACGCGAACCAATGGCAGGTGCGGTTCAATGTTTCCGATGTTATTCGCCATCTTGAGACGTCCGGGGAAATTCCGTTGCCGCCCTATATAAAGCGTTCAGCGCCTGAAGATGCGGACGCGCGGCGTTATCAGACCATATACGCTTCTACGCTAGGCGCGGTTGCCGCGCCAACGGCGGGATTGCACCTTACAGAGGAAGTTTTTGCGAGTCTTGACGCAAAGGGAGTGTCCCGTTGTTTTCTAACGCTGCACGTGGGCTATGGGACCTTTAAGCCGATTACCGTTGATAAAGTGGAAGCGCATGTCGTGGATGGCGAGGAATATGAACTTTCCGATGCGACCGCACATGCGCTCAATGCGGCCCGTCAACAGGGAGGCCGCGTTGTCGCCGTAGGCACCACCTGCGCGCGCGCCCTGGAAACGCAATATCGAGACGATGCATTTCAGCCGGGCACCGGCGTGACCAATCTGTATATTTACCCGCCTTATACGTTGCACGCCGTGGACGCCCTTCAGACCAACTTCCATCTGCCAAAATCAAGTTTGCTCGCGTTGGTATGCGCGTTTGCGGGAAAGGAACTGGTGATGGGGGCTTACGAATGCGCCATTAAAGAGCGTTTTCGTTTCTATTCCTATGGTGACGCGATGTTGATATTATAGGCGGCGCTGCGGCACCACAAAAATTCGGCAATTGCATTTTTCCCGCTGTTTCTGTGATACTTCCACAATCGCCGCTGAATTCCGCCATGTGTCGCGGCCAAAAGCCCGCACATGCAAAAATAGTGAAGGCAAGGCGACGCCCTGTGGATATTATGCTTGACATTTTTTTGGAGGACTTTCCAGTGACTTTTCGTGAACGGGTGGCCGCCATCATGGCCTATGAACCTTATGACGCCATGCCGGTGGTGCATTTTGGATACTGGACGGATACCCTTGAAAAATGGGTGTCAGAGGGACATCTTACCCGTGACGACATCACCGGCTGGGGCGACGGCAACGCCGTTGACAGAAACCTTTGTGAAAAAATCGGCTGGGACTTTGATTGGGCCGCCCATTTTACGCCGAACGGTTTTCTTAGTCCGTGTTTTGAATGGAAAGTGCTGGAAACGCTGCCGGACGGCTCGCGCAAAGTAATGAACCATGAAGGCGTAATTCTCTTGGATAAACCGGGGGTGCCGTCCATCCCGCCGGAGATTGATCACACCTTGAAAACGCGAAGGGACTGGGAGGAACACTATATACACCGCCTGCAATGGGACGAATCCCGTGTGTTGAACGCACACGTACAGGTGGACGCCCAAAGCGTCCCTTTTAGCGTGGGCGGGTTGGAGTACCTGAAAAGAGATGACCGCGAGTATCCCTACGGCATTTTCTGCGGCAGTCTGTTTGGTTCCATTCGCAACGTTTTGGGCGTCACGGGAGCATCCTATATTTATGCGGAAGACCCAGACCTTTTCAAGGAAATTATTGATACTGTCGGCGAACTTGCTTACCGTTGTACCGCGTTCACGCTGGAGCAGGGCGCAAAATTCGACTTCGGCCACTTCTGGGAAGACATCTGCTTCAAAAACGGGCCGCTCGTGATTCCATCGGTGTTTGACGAACTGGTGGGGCCCCATTACAAACGGATTACCGATCTGCTGCGACAACATGGCATCACCATCGTATCGCTGGACTGCGACGGCTGCATAGACGCGCTTATTCCAACTTGGCTGAACAACGGCGTTAACACCATGTTCCCCATTGAAGTGGGCACATGGGGCGCAAGCATTGCGCCGTGGCGCGAGCGCTATGGACGCGATCTGCGCGGCGTGGGCGGCATGAACAAGAATGTGTTCGCCCGTGATTTTGCCGCGGTGGACGCTGAAATAGAACGGCTTAAGGCGCTGGTCGCGTTGGGCGGCTACATTCCCTGTCCGGATCATCGCCTTGCGCCGGACGCCGAATGGGATAATGTCCGCTACTATTGCGACCGGATGCGCGCCGTATTCGGGTAGACAACAATCGGGAGCGCCGGACCGGCATGATGTCCATCAATAAACGATATATGTCCTCACACAGCAGGTCGGTGGCATATGCCTTTCTGGCCATCTGCGTACCCTTGTTGGCGCACGGTTCGCAGCCGCTTCCCGGCCCCGATCTCTATCAACCTGCGTTGCGCTCCATCATCAAGAAGCCCAGCGTTGCCCTTCAATGGTATATGTTTGAGGGGGCGAACCTGTTCCGTGTGCAGGCGGCATGGACGGACGCCTTCGAGGAAGTGTTTCTGGATGATATGACTCCTTATCATTACTACATACTCACTGATTTACCCATGGACGGATCGCGCATTTTTTGGCGCGTGCGCGCATGCGTAGTAAGCGCAGACAACGAGGAGCCAACGCTGGAGCGCATGGAATGCATATCCCGATGGAGCCCGCCATACTCGTTCTTCAGCGGAAAACCCAATGACAGCGACGAAAACGAAAACGCTGACAAGCCCGGCTTCATCGCCTATATAACCGATTGCGTCGGGCTTAAGACAACTGCCGGGGCCAAAATTCCCTGGCCGGATATTTCATTGCTTTTACTGGCTGTGGCATTGGCCGGACGACTCCGCGCGCCGCGCGGAAGAAATTAAAGGAAACCATCATGAGAAAACACGCATTTGTTTTTTTGAACGCCGCGATTGTAATAGCGGCGTTCATCGTATTCCGCGCGCAGGCGCAGGAACGAACGGAAGTCGTTTTTCCGAACATCAAGGGCTATAAAACCCTCGCCTGCGACCTGCATACGCACACCGTGTTTTCAGATGGCGTCGTATGGCCCACGGTGCGCGTACGAGAGGCATGGCGCAATGGTTTGGATGTTCTTTCGATTACCGATCATCTCGAATATCTGCCCCACAAGGATGACGTGCGTCCTGAGTTTAACCGCCCCTACGAAATTGCCAAACCGGAGGCCGACAACCTGCATCTGATGTTGATTCGCGGCGTGGAAATCACCCGCGACGAGCCGCACGGCCACTTTAACGCAATCTTTCTCGAAGACTGCAACCCCATTAACACGCCTGAACAGAAGGACGCGGTGCGTCTTGCCAATGAACAGGGCGCATTCGTGTTCTGGAACCACCCGGAATGGAAACGCAAGGACGGAAAGGCCTGGTGTGGCATTCAGCAGGAGTACCACGACCTGGGTTGGATGCACGGCTTGGAAGTGTTCAATGCAAGGAGTTATTACAAGAATGCGCACCAGTGGGCGCTTGACAACGATTTGACGCTGATGGGCACAACAGACATACACAGCCCCATAGACGAAGCGTACGACTACGCGCGCGGCGAGCACCGCACCATGACATTGGTATTTGTGGAGGCAGAGACGCCGGAGGCGGTCAAAGAGGCGCTGTTTGCCAAACGCACGGCAGTGTTCGCCAACAACACGCTGGTGGCGCGGGAAGAGTGGGCGGCGCCGCTGTTCGAGGCCGCGGTGAAATTGCAAACAACCGATATATCGCTCAAGGGGAAAAACGCCTTCTTCGTTCCCGTACACAACCACAGTTCGGCCTCTTACGAACTAGAAGCGAACGGGCGTGTGCGCGGTGTTTCATTCCCCGGCGCGCTGCGCCTGCCCGCCGGCAAAACGGTCATGATGCGTCTGCAAGGCGGCGGCGGAACCACTTCCGGACAGGAAAAGATCGTGTTGCCGTATCGGGTCAAGAACATTTTGATCGCGCCGGACACCTATCTCGAAATCGCGTTCGAGTTGAACGTAACTTTCTGCGAATAGTTTTCGCCAAGCGCCCGTTTTCACGGCGTTTAAGGTTTTGAAGCGCTCAATAGCGCCGCAACATTTCCAGCATTTCACGATCAAGTTGATGGCCGTGAAAGGACTCATATTCCACGTCCTTTCTGCCACTGTCCAGAATTCCGAAGGCGCCGCGGAAATTCCACAGCGCCCATCCGATCCCGGCGCGCCGGAATGTTTTCAAACTGTCTTCCATCCAGCGCAAGACAACGTCATGGTTCGTTTCATTGAATGCCCCCCATTCGCCGACCATGACGCCGATGCCTTGTTCACGCAAATCCGCCCATCGCTTGAAATGCTTTTCCCAGAGCCATGCCGCATTCTGCTCCTGAGCGGTTTGAAATCGTCGGGATTCCGGATTCGTGGAAATGGTCGCATTGGGTTCGCCCCACTTTGGAATGATGCTGATACTGTCGTATTCTCCCGTTTCATCGCGCAGCGCCACCCTTGTCAGGGAAAGCCAGTCCCCGTCGTCAACGTCAAGCGCCGCCTCGTGCTTGCCGGCGGGAATCGGAACCGTTATGTCCTGATCATAGCGTGCCTTGTACGAATTGTATTCTTCATAAAACGTACTCTCCTGCCACGGACCTTCACCGGGGCCGGGTGTAAAAGAAAGCGCGTGTTTTTCCTCGCCGTCAATACGCGCCACAAGCCGCGCATGATGCGACACTTCCCCCACCGTAACAACCAGCAACACCGGTTCCTTGAAGTTTGTGTGTATTTTGAGCGCTGATTTCAACTCTTTTTTCATGGAACCATAGAGGAAACCGCCGCCAATACATCGCACAGGCCACTCGGGGACCGGATACCGATCGGCGCCCTCGACCCAGCCGGCCTTGTAATGAGTAAGCCCCATGGGTTGATACCCGCGGGCCGCTTGCGCGATCGGCATGGCAAACAATTCCTTGCAGGGGAACGCCCCCCACCACAAGCCGTCGGCAATGATGAGCCTGTCCGGGTCTTCCGCCCAAATGGCCTCGGCCATTGTGCGCACCACGTCAGCGTACACATGGCCGCTGACGCCGTGCGGCTCATTGAATAAATTAAAACTGAGGAGGCGATTGGGCACGCCTTTGTACCTTCGGGCAAAATATCGCCAGTGCAGGGCGCATACGCGCTGGGTTTCAGGGTCCTCCCAAAGGCTGGTGGGTTCCGACGGTTTTGCCACCGTATGCCCCGGCGCCCGGTGAAAATTCATGCAAACATGAATGTTATATCTGGCGCCGAATTCAACCGCCTGATCCAGATCGTCAAAAGCCTCTTCGTTAATCTGCTCCCAATCCCCATTCACAATCCAGAATCGGTAGTCCATGGGCAATCGAACAAAATTAAAGCCCAATTCCGATATAAGCTGGAAATCCTGCTCCTGAAACGGCCCCGCTGAACTCATTCCCTGGATAAACTTCTCCAAAAGATTGAATCCGCGCCAGCGGGGCAACGCATCAGCCGCCGCTTCAGGCATATCTTTTGCTTCATAGCATATTGCGGGCAATTCCACTTGGAGACAAGCAACCAACATAAGCAACGGAACAATATTCATAGCCGTTCTCCCAAAGTTATTCTTCTGTCGCGGTAAGCCGTTTGAGCGCTTCCCGGGCTTCCTGATAATCCGGCTTGATGCGCAGCGCCTCAATAAAAGCGTCCAGCGCGTCTTCAGTCATACCGCTTCTTTCAAGGGCAAGCCCCAAATGGTATCTGGGCGTGGCGGCATGCGGCTGCTGTTCGACAATTTCCCGCCAGCATTTCAGCCGTTTCCCGTCATTCCCCTGCTTCGCATATACCTTGTCAAGCAACGCGGCGGTATGCGGCGATTCCGGGCGCTTCACAAGCAGATCAACAAAAAGTTCGCGCGCCTCTTCGTAGCGTTCCCGCGCGATCAGCAATTCACCAAGACGCACCTGGTGCCAACCGTCTTCCGGGGCAAGCGCAATCGCTTCACGATAAAGCGACTCCGCCGCCGCATACTGCCCCTCATTCTGTTTGCGTAACGCGATTTCCGCCAATCCGGAAGCCATTTCCCGCCGCAGTTCCGGCGCCGACACCAGCACCGCGTCCATCAACGCGCGTCCCTTTTCATAATCCTCCAGTATCGCCGCCAATACGCCGAAGCGCAATTGTAAAAGCGCATTTTCCGGGGCGCGCGCCAACGCATCTTCGTATACCGCCCTGGCTTCCTCCAGTTGGCCAATCGCTTCGCGCGCCATGCCGAGATGCAGATGAGGAATAACTGCCCCGGGCAATTCCGCGCAAAGGGAACGCCACTCGGCAACCCTGCCGTTTTCGTCCTGTCGCCTCGCGTATATCGCGTCAATCTGCGTCGCGCTGTGCGGCGATTCCGGCGCTTGTCGAATGACATGACGGTATAACTCCAACGCCTCTTCGTATTGTTCCCGTCGCACAAGCACATCCGCAAGGCGCGTGGGGTACCATAACTCCGCGGGCGCGCGCGCCGACAATTCGCGGTACAGCATTTCCGCCCGCTCCAATTCATTCGCCGCGACAAAATGCTCCGCCAGCCCCGCAAGCAACGCCACAAAAAGCGTCTCCAATTTCGGCGCCGACGCCAATGCCGCCTCCATTAATGCGCGTCCTGCCTCATAATCCTCGAACCGCGCCGTGAGCGCCCCCAGGCGGAGCGCCGCTTCCGGTTTGTCCGCATGAATCTCATGAACAACGCGGTATTGTTGCAGGGCTTCGGCATGTCTGCCCGCGCTTTCGAGCGCCTTGCCAAGATGAAGCGCCGGCACAAAAGCATGCGGATGCAGTTCATGCAGTTCCTCCCATATCGCAAGCCGTTCTTCCGATGCGCCGGTGCGTTCAAATATCTCATCCGTCTTGCGCGCGGAATACGGCGATTCAGGGTCCCGCCGTAAAATATCCGCGAACACATCAAGCGCAAGAGCATAATTTTCCTGCGCCATAAGCGCTTCCGCATAATGCACCTGGTGCCAGCCGTCTTCCGGAGCAAGCTCCATCGCCTCGCGATAGATGGCCTCGGCAAAAGCGTGCGCGCCCGTCTTTGTGTACTGCTCCGCAATACGCGCCAGCCCGGCGACAAACTCGGGCTTCATATCCGGGTTGACATCCACCGCCTTGTCCATCATGCCGCGGCCCTTGGCATAGCTTTCCGACAACGCCACAAGAACGCCGCGCCGAAGCACGGCTTCCATGTTTTCCGGGTGATGAATTTCCACATGTTCATAAAGGGAACGCGCTTCATCAAGATTGCCCCGTCTTTCCAGCTCACGGCCCAAACGCAACGCGGGAACCGCCGCTTCCGGGTGGGCATGGTGCAATTCACGCCAGAACTGAAGCAATGCGTCGGCGTTTTCCTGCGCCATGCAGACTTGATCAAATCGCGCGGCGGTATATGGCGACTCCGGGGCGGCGCGCAGCACAGCCCGGTAGTTTTCAAGGGCGGCGGCGGGCTCCCCGCGTTCAAGCAACACATCGGCCAGCTTCACTTGGTGGCTCCGGTCATGAGGCGCAAGCATCAGCGCCTGCCGGTACAGCGTCTCGGCGCGGTCCAGCCCATTCCGTTCCCGCATCATGTCGGCAATGGCGGCTATATCAAGAGCAAGAACGCCCGCCTGATCGGGCATATATCTTCCAAGCGCGAACAACGTCCGGGCGCGCGCCTCATAATCCGTCATATCCGCCGCCAACGCTTCAATACGCCGCGCAAACCGTTCATGCCCGGGATAGCGATTCAATAACTCAAAGTAGGCGGCAACGGCTTTTTCCGTATTCCCCCCAGCTAGAAGTCTTATTTCTATCCAGACTGCCCGAAACTCCTTTTCAAAGCGCGTGTGCTTTCGGCCACACAACTGAAATGCAGGCGTGGCCGTCCGGAGATAAAGCAGCCACGGAAAGGCCTCCTGATTTGCCACACGATACACGCCAATAAGCGAGGGAGCATCCTCGCAAAGCAGTTTTATTCCCATGAACCGGTTTGTTCCCCAAGGATGGATCAGCACATTGACAAGGGGCGTATTGGAAAAGCGGTGTTTTAACAAGGCAAACTCAACAGGCATGTAATTGGCCAATTCGTACACCGGCACAAAATACAAAAGGGATTCTTGAGAGGCCCCGACCGCAGGCGCCAGTATACGCCTTGTAAAATCC
>DSBB01000456.1 GCA_011046175.1 Candidatus Hydrogenedentota bacterium
GTCATCGCTGATGCTCAGCGCCACGTACTGACCCGGCGCGGCTTCGGCATGGGCGGCGCAATAAACCTCGTCTATAATCTCGTCTGACGTTTCAATGGTTATGGAACCGTTTTCACTGATGGCGTCCCGGGCGTTCAACAGCAGATTCGTGAGTATTTGATCTATCTGGGCGGGGTCTATCTTGACCCGCGCCGACGCGCTGCCGGGTATCCATGTGGTGGATACGCCTTCGCCAATGAGTTTTTGCAGCATGACAAGCATGTTTTCGGTGGATTCATTCAGATTGATTTGCCGTGGCGCCACGGTTTGTTTGCGGGCAAACGCAAGAATTTGCCGGGTCAGGCTCACGGCGCTGTTTGCGGCGACGCTTATCTTATCGAGGGCTTCACGGAGCGATGCGTTGTCGCCCGTCTGTTTTTGCGCGAGTTCGAGATAACCAAGGATGACGCCCAGCTTGTTGTTGAAATCGTGGGCAATG
The DNA here is from genome assembly GCA_011046175.1 of Candidatus Hydrogenedentota bacterium. Taxonomy (GTDB): domain Bacteria; phylum Hydrogenedentota; class Hydrogenedentia; order Hydrogenedentales; family CAITNO01; genus SLFT01. Next base: position 479 of record DSBB01000456.1, read on the forward strand.
CCGCCGGCGAGCCGGCCCACGGATTCCATTTTTTGCGCATGGACAAACTGCTCCTGCAGCTGTTGTTTTTCTTCTTCCAGCCGTTTTTGCTCGGTAATGTCCGTGTCCATGCCGCGATAGCCCAATAAATTGCCGCTGGCGTCCAGAATGGGCATGCCGTTGGAGACAATCCGCACCGGGTGGCCGTCCTTATGCATCATCTGGTTTTCCATGTTGAGAAAAGGCTTTTTACTCGCAAGCAATTCAAGATTGCGCTCCATGATATTGACGCCGGGGGGCGCATATCCCAGGTCATAACAATGTTTTTTGCCTATAAGTTCATCCGGACGGTAGCCCAACACGTCTGTTACAACATCGCTGATATAGGTGCAGAGACCCGTTGCGTCCACCTCCCATGTGACGGTGCGGCTCAGCGCCGCGAGATGGTTGTACCGCGCTTCGCTCTCACGCAACGCCGCTTCCGCCAGCTTTTGTTCGGTAATATCACGCACCGTGGCCTGAATCAATACCTTGTCGTTTGCCGCAATCCGCGTGAGCAATACGGTTGCGAAGAACTCCTCGCCTGTAAAGCGTTTGTGAACCCACTCGAAGAAATGGGCGCCTGTCTCCAGCGTTATGTCAATCATCTCCCGGGCTTTTTCATCGGAGGGACGCCCGTCCGGTTGATACGGTGGCGACAAATCCGACGGCGTACTGGACGCCAGCGCTTCCGCATCTATCTTAAACATGTTCAGCGCAGCGGGATTCCATGTGACAAAGCGTCCCAAAGAGGCGTCCAGCAACGTCAGCGAGTCGCGTGAGCCCTTGAATATATTGTGGTATTTTTCCTCGCTTTCACGCAGAACCGCCGCGGCTTTTTCGATGGAGCGGAACATGAAGTGGATAATGAATATGCCCGAAAATAAAGTCATGGCCAGGACAAGCAGCGCAATCAGGTCCTGCATCACCGCATGGGCGGCCAAGTCGCCCGCAGCGACATCGGACAAAGCTGACAGTATCAACAGGCTGCGTCGCAGACCAATAAGCACCAATATGACATCAAAAACGAGCCATACCTTCCGCCAAAAGGATCCGCGAAGCAGATAGACCCCAAAAACCAAGGCGGCTGTTTGCAGGGTGACGCAAAACCCCAGCAAAATAATCGGTATCATGTCCAATCCCCAAATTTGTTCTCGTTGCCCGCTCCGCGCTATTTATGATAAAAAGACCTGAATAGTTATCGCATAGGCGCGCCGCCAAAAGAAAACTTCTGCAGTTATGCAAAGTGGTAATACAACCAGTACGCCCCGTGTGATTTCCACATCATATTTGTTCGCCTCAAACGGGTTTGAATGGCCGGTATGCACAAAAACGCTGATAACGCCCGTGGTGGGATAAGCGCCGGGGGCGCCCGGAAATATTTTGTATTGCATGCTCACGTTTATGGCACAATACAGCCATTCCCAATAGAACCAACAACACGGGCCTTGCCCACAACTTGCGTTACACCCATAAGGAACATTGTATGACCTTCCTAGTCCTTCCGTTTGTTGCTTCAAATATGCTGTTATGTGCCACAGCCGTGGATTTATCCGTCGTCGAACAGGAGATCAAACAGCCCGGCGCGGCGTATAGCACAGGGCCGCTTTGGGTATGGAATGATATGTTATCGCCGGAACAGCTGGAGCATTGTCTGGATGCGCTTGTTGCGCAGAATGTGAGACAGGTGTGGGTGCATCCGCGCCCGGGACTGATGACCCCGTATCTGTCGGAGGACTGGTTCGCGTTGTGGGATGCGACGCTTGCGGCGGCGCGCAAGCGGGACATGCTGGTGTGGATATACGACGAGAACTCGTATCCGTCGGGTTTTGCCGGCGGCAACGTGCCCGAGGAAATGCCGGAATCACGCGGGCTGGGAATCACGCTTCATGCGGAGAAAAGGGTTGCTGCATATCATGAAAATATGCTGGCTGTGTACCGCAAAACGGAGGAGGGGTATGAAAATATTACAGACGAGGCCGCCCGAAGAAATGGCGCAATTGAAGGCGAGCTCATGGTCGCGCGCGTTATGGAGGCGCCCCAGTCACCCTGGTTCGGCGGCAAAACCTACGTGGACCTGCTGCGGCCCGGTGTGACGGAAAAATTCCTGGCGGTAACCCTTGAGCCTTATCGCAAACGGTTCGGCGGTGAGTTTGGGAAATTGATCCCAGGTTCGTTCACGGACGAGCCGCATCTCAAACCCTGCGGCGATATTCACTGGACGCCGGACTTGCCGGACGTGTTTCTGGCGCGGTGGGGCGAGGCGTTTCTGGACGGGTTGCCCCATCTGCGTGACGATTCCGAAGCAGGACGGCGTTTCCGGTACTGTTATCTCTGCACGTTGAACGAACTGTTCGTTGAACGCTGGGCAAAGCCCTATTTCAATTACTGCGAGAAATACGACCTCGATTTTACGGGACATTACTGGGAGCATGAATGGCCGAACTGCGCTTCCGTGCCGGACAACATGGCGATGGGCGCGTGGCAGCAGCGTCCGGGCATTGACACGCTGTTCAACCAGTACAACGAGGGCCCCCATGCGCAATTTGGCAACGTGCGCGCCGTTATCGAACTGGCCAGCGTGGCGAGGCAGACCGGCCGTAAGCGCACCTTGTGCGAGGCCTATGGAGGCAGCGGCGCGGAGATGCGATTCGAGGACTACAAACGCATCGGCGACTGGCTTCAGGTATTGGGCGTGAACACGCTGAACGAGCATCTTTCGGACGTGACCATTCGCGGGGCGCGCAAGCGCGATTATCCGCCCACCTTCTCGTATCATTCGCCGTGGATGCGGGAGTATCAGGTACTGGAGGATTATTTCACCCGCCTTTCCTACGCCTTGTCTCAGGGACAACAGATCAATCGCTGCATTATCCTCGAACCGACCACCACGGCGTGGATGCATCACTTCACGGACAACGGCAGGCTTGCAGCCCTGGGTGACGGGTTCCAACTGCTGGTGACGAACCTGGCCAAGGAACAACTCGAATTCGATCTCGGAAGCGAAGCCGTCATCGGCGAACGGGGCGGCGTTGTCGTAATAGACGGGCAGACCGCGCTGAAGGTCGGCGAATGCGCCTATACCGCCGTGGTGATTCCGGCGGAAATGGAGAACCTGAACCGCGCCGTATATGATCTGCTGGTCGCCTATCTGGAAAAGGGCGGCGTGGTGTTCTCCTGCGCGCCGCCGGCGTTGCCGTCCCATATTGACGGCAAGCCTGACGAGGCGTGCGCCGCGCTGCGCGATCACGCAAACTGGACGCTTGTATCGGCTGACGCATTGGCGGCGCGGGTCAACGAACGCTGCAAACCGTCGGCGCTGGTGGCGCTGAGTGCGGACAACGCGGGCATTGTATACCACCACCGGCGTCAACTTGCGGACGGCGACATCCTGTTCATCACGAACATCAGCAATGACGCTGCCGCTTCGGGAAGCGTCATCGCCCAGGCCGCGGGCGTGCGCGAAGCCGACCTCAATACGGGCGCCGTGCGCGGCTATGCCTTTGCGAAAAAGGGCGGCCAAGTTGAGGCGCCCTTTGGATTGCCGCCGTGCGGCAGCCTGATGCTGTTCCTCGACAAGAAGACCGTGGCCGCGCCGTTGCCGGAGCCGCCCGCGGGAGAACGAACGCTTGTGTCCGTCGGGGAAATCGAAGCGTTGCGTCTGGACGACAACAACCTTATTCTGGACTATGTGGACGCGCAGGCGGGCAAGGAATCGGCGGCGAATGTATATTGGAAGAAGGCGGCGGAAATTACGTTCAAACAAAACGGGTTGCGCGGCAACATTTGGGACCATTGCGTGCAGTTCCGCGACGAACTGTTGCAGACGGAGTTTGCCGAGGACAGCGGTTTTACCGCAACCTATCGTTTCACCATTGAAGAGGCGGTTCCCGCGACGCTGTATGCGGTGGTGGAGCGCGCCGACCTGTACGCCATCACCTGCAACGACGCGCCCGTGGCGGCGGCGGACGGCGCGTGGTGGCTTGACCGCGCCTTTGGCAAGATAGACATTGCCGCGGCGGCCCGCGTCGGCGAAAATGTGTTGACTCTCACGGCGCGGCCCATGACCGTATTTCATGAACTTGAAGCCGCGCATATCGTCGGTGATTTCTCCTTGAAACCCGCGGAAAAAGGTTTTGTCATTGCGCCCGCAGCGCCTCTTGGCGTGGGCGCGTGGACGGAGCAGGGCTTGCCGCTGTACGGTCATCGTGTGGCCTACAAAGCAACCATCACCGTGGAACAACCGAACGGACGTTATGTTGTTTCTCTTCCCGCGTGGGAGGGCGTTGTGGCGCAAGCGCTGGTCAACGGCAAAGACGCGGGCGCCATTTATCTGCAACCCCACGAATGCGACATTACGAAAGCAATACAAGCGGGGGAAAACACGATAGAGATTGTTGTGTACGGTTCCCTGCGCAACACGCTCGGCCCGCACCACGGCGACGCGGGACTCGGCCTGACCCATCCCGGTTCCTGGAACAACGCGCCGGAAAGCGGCCCGCCCGCAGGCGCCACCTACTTCGCCATGAAATACGGCCTGCTTGCGCCGTTTGAAGTGTGGCGTTACTGAACCAAGCAACCCATAACCCGAATACCGGCTCGTTACAAAATTGTATTTTCGTAACGCAGTTGCTCTTGAAATTGCGTTTCGTCACACTTGCGGCTTATTTCGCCGCTCGTTCGTGAATTCCCCGGTTTGTTCGGTTGGCGTTTTTACCGCCGCTCAGGTTCACAATCCGGCCGGCTTGCTTTTGTTGCAGTTCGGCATAATACGCCGCGATGCGTTGCGGCGCATGGCCGATCTGCTCTGATATCGCATGTCGCACACGGCGAATTTCGTCAATAACAGGTTCTTCAGTCATGGCAAAGGGTCCTCACCGAGCAATTCCAATGGCGTAACGAGAGAAGGAACGAATAATCCCAGTATGCCGTTCACGCGCCGTATGTGTCCAAATTTATTGGCGTTCGCCAGATGGCGGCAATTCCATGTGACAAGAAAGCCACAGCAATGATAGGACGCAATCGCCAGATGAAGCGCATCGCCAAACGGGTCTGCAGGCATGAGCCGGTGCGCAATATACGCCTACACAATTTCTGCAACGGCTTCATTAATTTCAAGAAGCTACATGGCGGCAAGCATTTCGAGGCGTTGCCCATAGCCGAGTGGGATGAAATACTGGAAACGCTGGAAGAACTTGATGATATTAAAGCCTATGATGCGGCGAAAGCGCGCTCTGAGGACAGTATTTCCTTTGAACAGGCAGTTCGCGAACTAACCGACGACTGTGCGCCATGAAATACACTCTGCGCATCCTGCGTTAGGCCCAACGCAGTCTTACTTGTCGAACCCTTTGGCAATCCTATTAACTTATTGGTCATCTCCTACCATCGAAAGAGAAGTTGGATATGTTGTTCACGCTTCAGCGTGCGTCAGTAGTACACAAACTCTGAGTCATACACGCAACCCTGCACGCTGAAGCGTGAACAACATACGAAGAAAGTATTTAATTCTGGTTTGAGGGCAGAGACCACATTAGAGGCGCACAGCATGTTCCTTCTATGATAAAATGCATATCATTTGGCATCCGGCAAAAAAATGCGTGCGGTATCTTAAGCCCCGACCACAAAGAAGTGGGCTGATTGCCGGCTTGCGTTACCATCATCTTGATTTGGAGTGAACTTATGTCAAAGGGTTTTACAGGCGTTATATTGCGGGTGAATCTTTCCAGCGGCGAAATTGTCCGGCAGGAGACGCCCGAAGAATTTTATCGCATGTATCTGGGCGGCGGCGCGATGGGTTCGTATTTCCTGTTGTCGGAGACCGCCGCTGATCTTGATCCGATGGACGCGGGCAATATCCTGACCATTGCGCCGAGCGTGACCACGGGCTGCGCCGTGTCCGGGGTGAGCCGGTGCAGCGCGGTGGCGTTGTCGCCGCTGACCAACGCCGTGGGCGAGGGACAGGTGGGCGGCAACATCGGGCCGATGATCAAACGCGCCGGGTATGACGCCATTGTGGTGACGGGCTGCGCGGAAAAACTCGTCTATTTGCTGGTGGACGGGGAGCGCGTTGAAATTTGTGACGCGGCGCAGCTTGCGGGACGCAGCGTGAGCGAGGTGTGCGACGCGCTGGAACAGGAACTGACAACGTCGGACACCAACATGAGCGTGATTCAATGCGGGCCCGCGGGGGAGCGGCGCGTGCGCTTTGCGTGCCTCATGGTTGATCGGAACGATTCGGTGGGACGCACCGGCATGGGCGCGGTCATGGGCGGCAAGAACCTGCGCGCCATCGTCGCGCGCGCGCCGAAAAACGCGAAACCGGAATTCGCCAATCCGGACGGTCTGAAGCGGCTGGCCGCGCTCGGCGCGGAACGGCTGAAGACGGCGGAATTTCCCGGAACACTCCGCGCTCACGGCACGCCGGGCATCGTGGCGTTTCAGGCGGGTTCGGGCAACATGGCGTCCTACAACTATACAAGCGGCTGCCATCCCGAACACAAGAACCTCGCGGGCGAGAGTTATGACGACAAGATTGGCGCGGGACAAACCACCTGTTACGGCTGTGTGATTGGTTGTCGCAAGCGGGTCAAGGCGGACGCGCCCTATCCGGTTTCGGACAAACTGGGCGGGCCGGAGTTTGAGACGCTGAGCACGCTGGGCACGAATCTGGACATTGTGGAAATCACCGCCGTCGCCCGCGCCAATGAACTATGCAACGAGTACGGGCTGGACACCATTACCATGGGCGCGATGGCGGCATATGTTTTTGAGTCCATGGAGAAGGGCGTACTGGCGCCGGAGCAGATGGAAGGGCGGACGCTTGGTTTCGGCAAGCCGGAAGACCTGTTCCGGCTCATTGAACAGACGGCGCGCCGGCGCGGCGTCGGCGACGTGCTTGCCGACGGGTTTGAAGCGTGCATCGCCCATTTCGGCGAGGCGACCGCGCCCTACGCGATTCACTGCAAGGGTCAGGGGCTTCCCGCGCATATGGCGCAGTTCAAGCCGTCCCAGGCGCTCATGTACGCCGCCGTGCCCATCGGCGGCGATCACATGTCATGCGAGCACGATTGGCTGGCGGCTGGCGGCGAGTTGTTGCGCGGACTTGGTGTTACGGGGAATCCGACCCGCGCTTCAGCAGACCTGCCGAAGGCGCGCATGACCGCGTACAGCCAGTACCTGTACAGCCTGCTCGACTCACTGACCTTGTGCATGTTCTGCTGGGGGCCCGGCAACCTGTACTCCTATGACGAATTAGCGCAACTTGTGCGCTGCGCCACCGGCTGGGAATGCACCTTCTGGGAACTGATGAAGGCGGGTGAGCGCAAGGTGAATATGATGCGGCAAATTAATGCGCGCCGCGGCTTTACCAAGAAGGACGACACGCTGCCGCAGCGCCTGTTTGAGCCGCTGGAAGACGGCCCCGGAAAAGGACGGCGCGTGGACCCCGACACGTTCCCGGGCTTCCTCGAGCAATACTATGCCGTCATGGGCTGGGATACGCGCACCGGCAATCCCACCCCGGGAAAACTGATGGAACTCGGCTTGGAATGGACGCTGTAACGCCTGTCCCGCTGTCGGACGGCCTTTGCGTCCTCGTTTTATATTCGGCTCGTTCCACAATTGAATTGTGGAACGCACTTGCTCTTTAAGTTCTATTTCTCCCCTTTGCCTCTCCGCGACTCCGCGTTAAAATCCCTGCCTCCCATATCCATCCCTACCATTCCGCGTTGCCAGTTCCTATTTTTCCTAAACGATGACAACCTGTCGCAAATATTGTATAATGCATGCACACAAGCATAAAGGATATTGTTATGGAAGAGTCAGTTTTATTGGACCGCATTGTTGTCGATCCCAACATATTCGGCGGGAAACCCATCATTCGCGGCCGCCGTCTGGCCGTAGAGCATGTATTGGGAATGCTCGCCGCTGGAGATACCACTGAAACACTTCTGGAAGGATACCCCTGGCTGGAAGAAGAGGATATCCGTGCATGCATGCTGTATGCGCAACGCATGGTGGGACATGAACGAATTGAGTTGATGACCCTAACAGCAACATCATCGCAATGAAAGTTTTGCTTGACACATATATCTGGGGTGGCGCAAAGCATTTCCTTATTGAGGCAAGTCACGATGTTGTCTGGACGGGTGATTGGCAGCAGGACCCCGGCGATGAGGAGATACTTGCGTATGCGCATCGCGAAAAACGCGTTCTTATAACACAAGACAAGGACTTCGGAGAATTGGCAATAGTCAGAGGAAATCCGCATTGCGGTATTATCCGCCTGTCAGGATATGCGGGAAGGGAACAAGGAAAGATTTGCGCTTTCATACTTCAAGCCTACGAAAAAGATATTGCCGAATGCGCCATCATTACAGTAAATAAAAACCGTATACGCATCCGACCTGCATAACAAAAACAGGCGTTCCCCTCCCCGCGCCTTTGCCCCCTCCGCGACTCTGCGTTAAAGCTGAAGCGTGAACAACATACCCAACTTCTTTTTCCTGATCGTGGTTTCTGGCCGATAAGGCACTATACCGTATAGGGAACCAGCCCCGCCGATATGAGTTTTTGAGTGAAGGAAATAACAAGATCATCAGTAATCAGGACGGGCAGCGTTGATATTGCATTGAGACGCGCTGAAGAAGCGTTTTTATCACCCTTTTGCGCCTCTTCCATAACGATATCTGAGACAAATAAATCGAACTCATCTGAACGTTCTTCCCACCATTGGCGGGTGATCTCCTGGTGAGCGGCAACAACCAGATCGCGGCTAGGGCGACTGGTCAGGTAGCTGACCACGCTTGTCTCTATGTAAACCTTTGGCTTCATACTGAATATTATACCGTTATGTTGTTCTTTGGCGTAAAGTTAAGGCAGGGGTGTCCGGCGCGCGCATCATCATTGAAATAAGATGGGAAAATGTATATAGTTTCCTTGTTCCCTTCCACTCAGGATTTTGAAACCTCTCAACATAAAAGGAGTTTGTCATGACGTTGTTGTTGGAGAATCAAGTGGCGATTATTACCGGAGCGGGACGCGGCATCGGCGCCGCCGCCGCCAAGCTGTTTGCAAGTCAGGGCGCGCGTGTGGTTGCGAGCGATCTTGACGCCGGACCGGCGGAGGAGGTGGCCGCCGCCATTAAGGGCGACGGCGGTGAAGCAGTGGCCATTGCGGGCGACGTCACCGATCCTGCGTTTCCGGAGACCGTAGTAAAGGCCGCCGTGGACGCTTACGGGAAATTGAATGTCTTGGTGAACAATGCCGGGTACACATGGGACGGCATGACGCACAAGATGAGCGACAAGCAGTTCATGGCCATGCTCGAGGTGCATAATGTTGCGCCGTTTCGGATGGTTCGCGCCGCCGCCCCGTACATGCGCGACGCGGCAAAGGCGGAACGCGGCGCAGGGCAGACGCCTGAGCCGCGTTGCATTGTGAACGTGTCGTCTGTCGCCGGATTGAACGGCAATGTGGGACAGGTCAACTACAGCAC
>DSBB01000100.1 GCA_011046175.1 Candidatus Hydrogenedentota bacterium
GGATCACGGGGCAGTGATTTGGCGCTTGCCCAAACACAAGCCGTCATCAACCGGCTTACACAAACGTTTCCCGATACGCAGGTCGGTCTGCGCATCATCAGCACCACCGGCGACAAGCGTCCGGATGCGCGTCTGGAGGAAATCGGGGGGCTGGGCGCGTTTACCCGCGAGATCGAGCAGGCGTTGCTGAGGCGTGAGATTGATGTGGCCGTTCACAGTTTGAAAGACCTTCCCACAAAACAACCGGAGGGACTTGCCATCGCCGCCGTCGCCGGAAGAGAACGCCCGAATGACGCGCTTATATCCGCCGACGGCTGTACGCTTGAAACGCTGCCGCCGCGCGCCGCGGTGGGCACATCCAGTTTGCGCCGTAAAGCCCAGCTGCTTGCCCGTCGTCCCGATCTACGCATACGCGAGCTGCGCGGCAACGTGCCCACGCGGCTGCGGCAAGTTTCCGAAGGACGCTTGGATGCCGTGCTGCTTGCCGCCGCGGGATTGATACGGTTGGGACTAAACAAGACGGACGGGATATGGGAGATACCCGTTGATGTGATGTTGCCCGCGCCCGGCCAGGGCGCGCTGGCCCTTGAAACCCGGGCTGACGATGGGCCGGTCATCGCTTTGATTCAAGCCTTGCACGACATTGATGCGGCGGTTGCAACCCAGTGCGAACGCGCCGTTTTGCAGGCTTTTGGCGGTGGTTGTCGCGCGCCGCTGGGCGTGTACGCACACCCGCGCGACGGACGCGTTCATCTTCAGGTTTTTGCCGCTGATATGGATACGGGCAGAACGGTTCGTTTCTCCCGTGAAGCAGCAACCGGAGACGCCGCGCGGCTTGGCGCGGAAGCGGGCGCCTGGGCGCGCGCGGAACTTAGCGCGCGGGCGGCGCCGCGGCAGACGAAGGACTATCCTTTGCGTGACAAGCGCATCGTCGTTACGCGCGCGCGCCATCAGGCCGCGTCTTTCGGCGCGCTGCTGGAGGCGGCGGGCGGCCGGGTGTTTTACCTGCCGCTCATTACGATAACGCCGCTTCCCGACGCGCCGCTTCCCGAGCCGGACACGCCGTTCGACTGGTTGATTTTCACGAGCGCCAACGCAGTCCATGCCTTTGGAGAAGTGTTGGCGCGCAATGGGCGGAATGCGCGCGAATACGGCGGCTGCCGTGTTGCGGCCATTGGCGACGCGACCGCCGCCGCGACGAAAGCCTTGGGATTGCATGTTGATATTGTGCCGGACAGTCATACATCCGACGCGCTGATTGAGGCGTTGTTGCGCGCCGAACCGCAACCGTCGGGCAAGACCGCGCTTTTGCCGCAAAGCAGCGCCGCGCGCTCCCATATCGCCGACAACCTTGAGAAACACGGCATGAAAACATGCGCGTTTACGGCGTATAAGACAGATTCCTGCGATATTGACGACGGCGCCGCCGCTGATTTGGTTCTCTTCGCGCCCGAATGCGTTGCATTTTTCAGCCCTTCCGCCGTCAAGGCGTACGTCGCAACGGGGCTGCGGGAAGAACTTGCGCAAACCAGTCCCTCCACGCTGTACGCATCCATCGGGCCGGTCACCACCAAGGCGTTGCGCGACGCCGGATGCGCTCCCGTTCTGGAAGCGCCCCGACAAAGCGAGGAGGCCCTGCGCGACGCCCTTATCGCGGCTCTTTCCCAATCCCCCTGACTTATCCGTCTGTTTGAACGCCGATCGCCGCGGCCAGTTCCAACAAGTGCCGGCGCGCGGCGTCGTATTCATCGGCATTGGCGAGGTGTTCCAGCATAAGCGGCGGCTGTTGAGGCAGCTCGGCCAGCCGTTTCAGGTACACGGCGTAATCCATGTCACCCGATCCCGGCCGCACCTCGCGGAAATGCACGTTCATTTCCACCTCCCAGGTCAGGTCTTTTGCGTGACAGCTGACAATGTGCCCGCCAAGGCGATCAAAACAATCATTTATCACCTCGGCGTTGCGGTAATAGCGCTCTGGGGAATTGATGATGTTGCAGGGGTCGAGATGCACTGCGAACCCTTCGCGATCAATGGCTTTCATGAGTCTGATATAGGCGTCCACACTGTCGGGCAGGCTCCAACCCATCATCTCATAGGCGAACTTGGCGCGTTTTGGTTTCACGGCATCCACAATTTTGCGGGCGTTTTCCACTGCGGCGTCAAAGAACTCGTCCGAGAGGTTTGCGGGATGGGGGCCAAACCAGCTGTCGGGATTAAAAGAACCCGCGATGTTTACGCAACAACGCGCTCCAACGGCCTCCGCCAATGCAAGCCCCTCTGTTACGTTTTCGATGTTCTTCCTGCGTTTGACGGGGTCGGCGTCCATCATGTTGCACCAGCGCCCCACCTCCGCAATTGTCACGTCATGTTTCGCAAAGGCGTCGGACAAGGCTTTGATGCGGCCTGTATCCTCCAAGGTCACATGGGGACAATACGCGCCGCGGTATCCCAGTTTCACATGCGCCAGCGCGAGTTCCTCCGGGTCCTTCGTTTGCTCGAAGACGGGGCCGCCCAGGCGCACTGCGCGCGGCGGCGCGGTTTGTTGCGCGGTCGCCGCCATCGCCAGTCCCGCCGCCGTTGCCGTGCCTTTGATAAATCTGCGTCGTGACAGTTTCATGTAATGCGTTCCTTCCCCGCCGCGGGGTTGAGTGTCGTCATTTCAACGGTATCGGTTCTAGTCCGGCTGCCCATGCCGCGGCGCGCCGATACAACGCGCGCGCGCCGGGGGTGTCGTAGGAAGCGGCGTCATGACCAAGGGTGGAGTGAAACACGCGGCCGCCGGTATTTTCGACGACAAACCCCATCGGATACGTTTTTTTATCCACTGCGGACACGGCGTCGCACAATACCGTGATGGGTGTGTCGCCGTCAAGACACGTGTACAGTTCGTCCGTAATCTCAAAAGCGTCCATGCCTTGTGTGATGAGATGTTCGGCGTCGGTTATATGCACGGTAAATGCGCCGTGCGGGTCATGGGGGCGCATATCCGGATTCCACACGCGTCCGGCAATTTTTACAAACGCCTCCCATTCTTGGAATGCGCCGCACGCGAAATGGGTCAGGACAAGGCCGCCGCCGTTGGCCACGTGGTTTTTCAGGCCTTTTCCCACCGCGCGGTCAAGGGGCGTCCGCTCCGCATAGTTTTTGAAGTGGAGCACTGTCGCATCGTAATGAACAAGCAGGGGCGACCCGTAGATGGCGGGGCATTCGTTGATGGACACCTCGAGACGTTCATCTTCCCGCAATAACGCCGCCAGCGCGGACGCGGTGGAGCGCCAGTGATGGCCCCCGTAATCATCGCCGGTAACAATCAACACGCGCTTGGGTTTTGCGGGCGCGATGCGTTGCAGCACGTAGATTTCATTTACCACCGCGCTCGGGCCGGATTCATTGACGAATGCCGCGCGCAGGTTCCCGATGTTGGAATACCCGCCGCAGAGCGGCAACAGCACGCGCGCCCACGTGGACGCGTCGTTGTCATAAGCCGCCGCGCGGGCGGGAGGCAGGACCGTTTTCCATTGATCGCCCTCAACGCTTAAACGCACCGATTGCATCCTGTTGCCGTTGTCGGCGTCCCACCACGTGAATGCGAGCACATAGTCCGCGTCGGGGTTCAGTCCGGATATTTCACACACCACCTGTGCCGGGTCACAGGCTGCCGTGCCGACCGCGCCTTCAATGCCGGGAAATTGACAAGGCGTTCCGGAAAGAAGCGCGATTGCCGGCCCAACCCCGCCGGTGACGTGTTTGCCCGCGCCGCAATTGAGATATGCGACGATGCGATGGCCGTCCGGCAACAGTGGGTCTTCCGGGCGGATGGCCGCGTTTGCAACCGCGTCATCCATTGGCGCCGCGTTGTTTTCCTTGCGGACAGCGTCCGCAGCATCCCGCATATTCGGGGGTACGGTTTCCATTGCCGTGTGATCTTTTCGCGCCGACACGGCTTCAAGGATCATCCTCTGCGCTTCAGGTTCAAGTTCATGCAACACGTCGGCAAGGGCCGCGGCGGTTGCCGCGCCGCTCCCGGATGAACCCAAAGCAATCAGCGTCGCTTCAATAAAATGAGGCGCGTCGGCGCGCAACGCCTCCCGAAATAAGGCGGGCAGACCATCCGCTTCCTGCCGTATTAACCCCATGAATCCCGCCGTTTGCAGCGGCGCATTTGCTCCTTCGCGATATAGAAAATCAAACAATATGGCGGCGTATTCGGGATTGTTGTCGCCAACCGGGCCGTAGGCGCATTGCAGCACAGCGGATTCAAGCGCGGGGTCGGCGCCGGTTCCGGCGCGCGCCAGCATCAACGCCTTAATGGCCTCATCAGAGGCGATGTTTCCAAGCGCGGCCGCCGCCGCCGCATGATCGGAAGTGTTCAGCAGGGCAGCCAGGGTCTCCACCGACGACGCCGCGCCGCGATTGCCCAGCGCCGTGATTATGCCGCCGCGCAAAGGGGCGTCCGCGACGCTCAACGCCTCTCGCAGGGCGCGGTTTGCCTCGGCCTGGGGAATGCGTTCGAGAGCGGTCAGCGCATGGGCGGCAAGGATTGGTTCCGCAAGCAATTTTGCCACGGGGAATATGGCGGGGTATGAGCCGATCCTGCCTAACATTTCACAGGCGAAGGCTTTCGCGTCCACAGTGGCGTCTTCGCGGTTGAGCAGCATAATGAACCGCTGTTCCATCTCCGCGCGGACGGCGGGGTCATCATGCGCCCGGTTGATTATGCCGCTTATCTCGTGAAGCGGCGCGCGGTCCTGACCGTAGGCATAAGCGGCAAGGGCGTCCCAGTCGGCATCCGCAGCAATTGCGCCATGCGACAAGCGCAGGATGACAAACAAAACGAAACAAAAATGATTCATGATGCGCGCCTTCTCGATTGAACCCCCTTAAATCTCCGCTTCGATTATACACCCTGCCCCTCATAATCATCCAGCACAGGCGTCCGCCTGCCGGTGACAAGGATACAGCCCCGGCTTTTACCGGATGTGCTATAATGCGCCCGTGAGTTATATTGGATATTCCGGAGATGGAACAGATGACCGAGAAAACGCAGGCGCCGTGGCGTGTGCACGAGAAGGGAAGGAACGGTTGGGCGCGCTGTGAATGCCGGACTGAAAAGCGCGGCCTCCGCTGACAGGACACGTAAAGGGCTGGAAAGATAACCGGCGAGTTGCAAATCGTCTCCCCTTCAGCGTCTCCCATTATATGGAGAGGATGCGATTGCGCGGCGTCTTTCAAGACAACCATCGAAAGCGGCGACACGGGCGGGCACAGCTGCCGGTCGCGGGCAATGCTCGCGCTGATAAGGAACGACAATGACAACAATGATAGAGACAGCGCAATTGACAAAGCGCTTCGGCGCGAAGAACGCCGTGTACAATCTCGATTTGAATATTGGCGAGGGCGTCTTTTTCTGCTTCCTCGGGCCGAACGGCGCGGGCAAAACCACCACCATCAAAATGCTCACGGGGCTTCTGCACGCCACGGCGGGAAAGGCCTGTCTCGGCGGGTTTGATATTGCGAAGGAGCCTGTTGAAGCGAAAAAGCTGCTGGGCTACGTGCCGGACCATCCTTTCTTGTACGACAAACTGACCGGCGACGAGTTCATGCGGTTCGTGGCGGGACTGTATCAGATGTCGGAAGCGGAGTACCGGATGCGATGCGGCGAACTGCTGGAGATGTTCGAGATTGCCGCCGTTGCAGACCAACTCATTGAGGACTACAGCCACGGCATGCGTCAAAAGCTGTCGTTTGCGTCCTGTTTTCTGCATGACCCGAAGGTTGTCATTGTTGACGAGCCATGGGTCGGCCTTGATCCGAAGAACATTCGGTTTGTGAAGAATTTCCTGCGCCAGAAATGCCGCGAGGAAGGATTGACCGTGTTCATGTCCACCCACACCCTCGCCATTGCCGAGGAAGTGGCCGACCTGATCGGCATCATCAACAACGGCGCATTGAAGGCGCTGGGCTCGGTGGCGGAAATCAAGGCGCTGCACAACCGGCCCGGATCGCTTGAGGACGTGTTTCTGGAAATCACGCAGGAAACGGAAGAGGGCGTGCTGCACCAAGTCGCACAGCCGTCCCGGACAACGGGGACGCGCGGCTCATGAGTCAGGTGTGGGTGGTCATACTGGCGAAACTGCGTATTGCGCGCCACGAGGTGGCGGGTGTGCGCAATGAATCCAAACTGAAGGTCGGCGTCATCACCGTTGCGGCGACCTTGCTGTGGCTGGGCGCGTTCTTCTTTTTTCGCGCCGGATTCCGATGGATCATGATTTTCGGCGGACGGGCCGGCGCGGAGTTCAATTTCGGCGACTTGCTCATGTCGCGCCTGCTCAGCATCCTTACGCTGACCATTTTCCTCATGCTCATTTTTTCAAACGTGCTGGTGGCCTTCTCCACCATGTACCGTTCCCGAGAGGTGATGTATCTGCTGCAAGGCCCCATCCGTTACGATCATTTCTTCTACGCCCGCTTTTTCGAATGCGTCGCGTTCAGTTCATGGGCGCTGGCGTTTCTCGGCTCGCCGCTGATGCTCGCCTACGGACTAAGCACAAAGGCGTCCCTCCTGTTTTATTTCGCCTGTGTCGCCTTTTTCATACCGCTCATCATCGTGCCCGCCTGCATTGGCGCGGTCATCGCCATGACGCTGGTATATGTGTTCCCGCGTTTGAAAATGCCCGCGCTCATCACCCTCGCGGCCTTCGCCGTGGGCGCGGTGTTTCTCTACATACGCCATGTGCTCCGGGGAACGCAATTGTCCGAGGATACCATCGTGCCGGTCTTTCTTGAAGCGACCGGGCGCGCCCAGTCATGGGCGCTGCCCAGCCACTGGATGTCCATGGGCGTGCTCGCCGCCGCAAAACATCAAATGCGGGAATCACTGTTCTGGTTCCTTATGCTGCTGTCCACCGCAATGGTCAGCCTGCTGTGCGCCGGTTCCATTGCGCAACGCATTTTCTTTCCCGGGTATTCCTACCTTGCCGGGCAGGACAGGCAACGGTTCCGCCCCAGACGCCGGGGCTTGCTGAACCGCATCGAGCGCGCGCTGGCGTTCATTCCCAACCCGCACCGGGCGTTGACGGTAAAGGACATCAAATTATTCTGGCGCGATCCGACCCAATGGTCGCAATTCGTCGTTTTCTTCGGCATTATGGCCATTTACATCGCCAACCTGCGCAACACGTCCCGAAACTACGAAGACGAAATGTGGCGCAGTTGGATCGCCTGCCTGAACGTGGGCTCCGTAACGCTCATCCTCGCAACCCTCACCAGCCGGTTTGTCTTTCCGCTGGTCAGTCTCGAAGGCCGCCGATTCTGGATCATCGGACTCGCACCCATCACGTTCCGGAAACTGGTATGGCAAAAATTCTGGCTCAGCGTCGTCACCACCTCCCTGTTCACCGTGGGACTCGCCTTTTTGTCCGCGTCCATGCTCAAGTTGGAGCCGGTATACTTTTGGATGACCGTATACAGCGTGTCCATCGCCAATTTCGGCCTGGCCGGACTTGCCGTCGGACTCGGCGCCCTGTACCCCAATTTCCAAGAGGACAACCCCGCGCGCATCGTCAGCGGCCTCGGCGGCACGCTGAACCTGCTCGTGAGCATCGGCTATATTACCGTCGTGGTGGCGGCGCAAACCTTCGTGCTGCAATACCACGCCATCGGGCGCATCGCCAACCCCGACTGGTTCCGATACGCCCTTGGCGGCGCCGTAATCGCCGGCGCGGCGGTTACACTGCTGTGCGTCGCCCTGCCCATGTATTTCGGACTGCGCAACCTGCGCGATATGGAGTATTGAATATGCATACCTTTACCGTCCAAACACAACAACACACCCAATTCATCAACATAGACGCCGAGGTGCGCCGCATCATACGCGAGGCCAACCTTGACAACGGGTTGCTGCAACTGCACGTGCCCCATACAACGGCGGGCATTACCATCAACGAAAACGCCGATCCGGACGTGCCGCACGACATTGAATACGCCCTCGACAAAGCCGTGCCCTGGCGCGACGCCGCCTACCGGCACAACGAGGAAAACAGCGCCGCGCACGTCAAGGCAAGCATGATGGGCTCGGGTCTCACCCTCATCATCCGTAACGGCATGCCCCAACTCGGCACGTGGCAGTCCGTTTTCTTCTGCGAATTCGACGGGCCCCGAAATCGGCAGGTCTGGGCGTTGCCGCTGGAGACAAAAGAGCAGGATTGATAAGTCGGCTTGCGCCTACAAGGATCGGCCTGCGGTAATTGTCAATGATATGTTACAATTGATATATATGGCGGGAGAACTGTATGTTTTCTTAAGGCTTTTACATAAGGGAGATTGGTTATGCGTATAGGGACTATTGCTTCAGGTGTTATGGTAATAATGGGCTTGTGCGTTTCCGCAATGGCCGGAACAACAACCATTGACTTCACGCAAGGAATGGGCAATTTGATGCAAATTGGCGGCGGAGGCGGCATCACCATTGACAGCGGTTGTTACGCCGTTATTAACGGCACGCCCACCTACCTTATCAGTTCGGGCAGTGAGCCGGCGTCAAGTTCCGGAGACACCGCGATAACCATGAATATACGCCCCCTCGACATTGAAGACTACAACTATCGCGTTGGCGTGGTCTTTAGGGACGCCGCCGACACCAACCACTGGGTGATGTGTACGACCAATGATCTTGGCGAACTTATTATCAGGACGTGGGACGCCCGAACGGCACAAACCGCGAGTAATATGTATCCGGCGGCAAATTCAAATAATGGTTTCACGCTCACCTATTATGCAAGCGAAGACAGGGTGCGGGTAACGGTTTACGGATTTGCGACCTAGGCTGAAATAATGAATTTATTCGAGGGCGTTGCCCGCGACGAACACAGATGGAGGCGACAACCATGAGTATCAAGCAGAACAACATCCTGCGCGTAACCATAAGCGGCACGGGGTTCGCGGGCGATTTTACGGCGCAGGTTTTCGGGCAAATCCCGCACAAGAACGGCGCAACCATTGAACTCGCCGGGGTCACCTCCGGACATTTGGGCAACGCGCAGAAATTTGCAGAGCGCCATCGGGTGGCGCGCGCCTTCGCGAGTCATCAGGAGATGTTGGAAACGGTGCGGCCGCATATAGACTGCATCGCCTGCGCCAATTACGCCCATGCGCAGTATGCGCGCGAAGCGGCGGCGGCGGATACGCCGGTAATTGTGCTCGAGAAGCCGCCCGTCATCTGGCCGGGCTACAGCCGTGGGCTGGATTCCGACGCTGAAACGCGCAAGATTGAGACCATGGAGGCTTTCGATAAAGTCGCTGCGGCGGTTGAACAAAGCCGCTCCAAATTGCTCTATGCGGAAAATCTGACGTATGTGGACGGCGTGAAAACCATGATTACGCTGCTGGGCGAAGCGACGCAGCGGGACAAGGGGAAAATACTGTTGCAACAGGGCGTATGCGCTCATCAGGGAAGTCACGCGCCCGCCTACGACACGCCGGAGAAGTCCGGCGGCGGGTCGCTTATGAACAAAGCGTGTCATCCTCTTGGGCCGGCCTTGTACCTGAAGCAGGTGGAAGGCATACTCCGCGACGGCTCTCCCATTCGTCCCGTCAAGGTGTCCGCTGTGGCGTTGCAGGTGTTGAAAGCCCTGCCCGACAGCGCCGGGGAACATTTTCGCGTGATGAAGAATGTGGATGACTATGCCCGCGCCACCGTGGTGTTCGAGGACGGCACGGTGGCTGAACTTTTCGGCCACGACCTCAGCATCAGCGGCATACGCAATACGTTCTCGGTGATCGCGGACTTTGGGCAATACGACATGCGCATCAACCCCAACAACGCAAACGAGCTGTTCCTGCCTGACGGCGCCGTCGCCGACGCTCCGCCCGGCGCTGGGGCGGGGGGTGCTCTGGCCGTTGATCTCGCACCTGACGCTGAACCACCTGTCGATCGCCGACGCCGAGGACGGCGCCGCGGCGCTGCGGGCGATCC